>NZ_JBBIAM010000089.1:0-40948 GCF_054185185.1 Bradyrhizobium sp. UFLA05-153 | reverse complement strand
GATCTGGGACCACGCAACATTATGCGATCAACGATTACGGCGACCAACATCGCGTCGTTCGTCGGGCCACCATTGATGGTGACGTGCCCGTCAGCGTCGACGCCCGGTGCAGCATAACGAGATCAAGGCCACCAAGCAGTCGCCCGCGGAGCTAGCTGTGGCCTTGGGTCGAAAACTGCCATGAGGGGTGACGCCAATTGGAGCGGAATGCGTCAGCAGCGACGTGAAGCGTCCGCCATACGCAACGGCCTCTATGCTGCGCGGAGCGTAACGGGCGGCTTCGCGCCAATCTTTGGGGTGACCATCCAGAACAAGGCCAATCGCAGCATTTTACAAGTGCGTGCAACTGCCGATATCCCAGCGGAGGCGACGCTGCTGCGGCATCGGATTGTCACGGCGCCGTCATCTTTGCTCTGTTTCCCTTGGTCTGTTCGTTGCCCAGCGTGAAGCGCGTGAGATGCCTTTGATTGAGACAATTTCGTCCGAGCGCCGGTCGATGCTCAAAAGCCTCGGTGCCGCGCCCTCCATGTTGGAACCGGGGATGACGGCCGAGGGCATGCCGAAGCAGCCGACCGGGTCGTTGGCCGCAATCGCCACCGACGAGTCCTATTGGCGAGCCGTGCGCGGGCTCTATGCCGTGACGCCGGATGTGGTCAACCTGGAGAACGGCTTTTGGGGCGTCATGGCCGAGCCGGTGCGGCGTGAGTTCATCCGCCAATCCGACATGGTCAACTACGAGAATTCCTACTATGCGCGGCAGCGCTCGGGGGTGGATTTCGAGGCCGTCCGCGCCAAGGTGGCGGAGGCGGTGGGCGCTGCGCCCGAGGAAATCGCGCTCACGCGTGGGGCGACCGAGGCGCTGCAGCTCCTCATAGGCGGCTACAACAGGCTCAAGCCAGGCGACACCGTGCTCTACGCTGATCTCGACTACGATTCGATGCAGTATGTGATGAACGCGCTCAAGGCGCGGCGCGGCGTCGACGTCGTCAAGTTCGCCGTGCCGGAGCCGGCGACCCGGCAGGCCGTGCTGGACGTCTACTCCCGAGTGCTCGAGGCAAGCCCGAAGGCGAGGCTCCTACTCCTTACCCATATCAGCCACCGGACGGGCCTCGTTATGCCGATCGCTGAGATCGTGCGTATGGCGAAGGCCAAGGGGATCGATACCATCGTCGATGCGGCCCATTCCTTGGGGCAGCTCGATTTCAGGATGGGGGAGCTCGAGGCCGATTTCGTCGGCTTCAGCCTGCAGAAGTGGATCGGCGCGCCGATCGGAGTGGGCTTCCTCTACATCAAGAAGGACCGCCTCGCCGACATTGACTGCGACATGGGAGACGAGGACTTTCCGGAGAGCGACATCCGCTCGCGGGTGCACACCGGCACGGTCAATTTCGCCACCGTGCTGACGGTGCCTGCCGCAATCGCACTGCACCAGGAGATCGGCGCGGCCGCCAAGCAGGCCCGCCTGCGTTATCTGCGCGACTACTGGGTGAGTCGTGTCCGTCCGTTCAAGGATATCGAGATCCTGACGCCTGATGAGGCCGGTATGTACGGCGCCATCACGTCCTTCCGCTTGGCCGCTAGGACGAGCAAGGACGACAACAATGCCATTGTGGCGAAGCTCAGGGACGGCTACAAGGTGCACACCGTGCGCCGGGCGGGTGTCGCCAAGGGGCAATGCATCCGCGTGACGCCGGCGCTCTATACCGAGGAGGCGCATCTCAACAGCCTGGTCGAGGCGCTCGCCGTCATCACCGGCACGAAGGCAGGATGAGGCCCGCCGGTTCTTGAATAAGGTCGCCCCATTACGACTGGTAGATTCCCGGTGAGTCTGGAGCGCCCCGGTCCTTGTTCACGACCCAGCCGAAGCAACTTCAATGGTGGCTCCGCCTTTCGCCAGCAGCGGCTGCCTCTCCGGTCACGGTCACTCGTAACAACCACGTCTTCGAACCTCACGGTGGCGGCAGTGCCCGAACGCGAAAAGCCGAAACATCCGTCGCGCCAACATGGCACTACTCCTGAGTCGATTGATTGCCTATACAGGCGATGCATAAGTGGGCGTCCATTTACCATCGCGATCTAGGTGTTCCAATCGTTGGAAGGCAAAAATTCAAAAAGGCGAATGTGACCGGGACCTATCTAGGCTTCCTATTGGCAACCCTCGGACCTCGAGTCTGCGTGCTAGGACCCGTCGAGGTGATCAGACAGTACAGGGCATAATGTCGGAGGCGAGGCCAATTCTATTTGCTCGGCGAGAGTGCCGGCAGAACAAAAATGAGTACCTCCGGCAGTTGTAGAGTACTCTGGATCAAGGCGATCTTAGCACAAAGACCTTCGACTTAGCCTCAGTCTCATACGCGAGGGCCGAAGGTGTTTGCTCAGGCGAAGATGCGCTCCGCAATACGCAGATCCTCGGTGCTGTCGATTTCGTACCATCGGAGATTGTCGCACCGCGCCGCCGCTAGCTGTAAGCCGCGCTTGTCCACCAGATAGGCAAGAAGCTCTTCTGTGTAAGTCTGCGTAGCTCCAGCCACGATGATATCGTCAAGTGCGGGTACGATCGTTGCCCTTAGAGTTGATCCTGAAAATCGAAGCAGGTTCATCGTCTTGAAAAGTCGTGGGCCATCCGAGACAAGGTTCGCTGCGGTCTGCTTCATGCGAAAGCCTGAGATGAAGCCGGCATCTGACAACAAAACTGCCGAACCTTCCATCAATTCATCGAAGGGAGCAACTGCAGCTGCGTCGTTCGCTGTGTTCATCATCAGGTAGCGGAGAGCATCCTCCTCGAAAAAGACGTCGCCTTCGAGAAGAAAGCAGTCTCCGTGAAGAAGCGCCTCGCGCGCTAACCATAGGGAATAGGCGCTGCCGGTTCGGTCAAAGACAGCCGATTCGACATAGATAATTTGGAGGTCGCCGAAGCGGCTGCCGCAGGCATATTGAATTGCGTCCTTGCGGTAACCGACGACTATGGTCACCTCTTTCACGCCGACGACTTCCAAATTGCGGAGAGCGTTATGAAGGATAGGAATGCCGTTAACCTCGACCAACGGCTTCGGACAAAGATCGGTCAGCGGCCGAAGGCGCGAGCCGAAGCCGGCGGCAAGAATGACGGCTTTCTTGGGAGCATTAGTAGTCATTTCATTCCTGCATGTTAAGCACTTAGACGAGCCGCCTCAGAACGGTTTCGACCTCTTGGGTAGAACTTCGAGGGTCGAATATCTTCCCGTCGCCTAAGTACGAGCCCGGTCTCCGCAGGTAACGTGTTCGGCTATCGTTGAGATACCGATCTCGGGTATCCTCACGGGAGCGGAAGGTCGAGATAGAGTAGAGCCACCCTGCACCGTAGCGGCATGCGCAACAACGTCAGGGTAGCTGAAGATATCGTGCTTCAGCACGGGCAAGTTCGTCATACTTCAACAAATCAAACACTTCGTCGAGCGTCGCAATATGTGGCTCAATGCCAGCAATGCCTTCTTCAGCAATAATGCGGCCACAAACGTGCCGCATCGCCGCTATTGCGGCTCGTACCGAGTGATTGGCCCATATCACTGCGGAGATGGCGGCATCACGATATACGGAGACTGGTGTTCGATAGTATTTCGTTGGAACGATCACAACAGGCAGGCAATTCTGCCAGGCGGTCGCGAACGAGAGGATCTCGTCGGCGGTGCTCTTGCGAGAGTGGATAAGGATAGCATCGGCTCCCGCGTCAGCGTAAGCGTGAGCGCGCAAAATTGCTTCGTCCATGCCGTGGCCGCCGATCAGGGCTTCGATCCGAGCAACGAGGACCAGGTCGTCCGCGACTGTATCCTTCACGGCCCGCAGACGGCCGGAGAATTCAGTGATATCCGCGAGGGGATGCCGCTCACCAACAAATGAGTTCGTCTTCGGAAAACAGCTGTCCTCGAGCGCCACGCCAGCCGCGCCACGTTGACGGAGTTTGCTTGCCAAGAGGCGTGCATTATTGAAGTTCCCGAAGCCGCCATCGCCGTCAACGAGCACAGGAAGCTCGGTCGAGTCCACGATACGCTCGACCACGTCGACGACTTGGCTCCATGAAGCTTCGTTGGCATCGCGATAGCCGAGAGAGCAGGCAATCGACAGCCCCGACGCCCAGAGACCTTTAAATCCCGCATGCTTGGCGATTGCGCCAGAGAGTCCGTCATGCGCTTCCATGAGGAAGGAGAGCTCGTTATTGGAGCAGACCTGAGCGCGCAGCGTTTCTACGGACGACGAGACAGCCGATCGGTGAGGGCCGTTATCGAAGACATATTGTGGTTGATGTTGCATGCCGAAATCCTTGCAGGTACGTTGGACCTGCCGACGTTCATTGGACCTGCCGACGTTCATCAACCGAGAGGTGACATGTTTCTGTCACGCAGATCAATTGCTAGCGTTGGTAGTTGACTGAGGCACAAAATTGTTGTGTCGCAATCGAATTGATGCGGGACGTCGCGGCTGCCGCCTGACAATAATGCGGCGTGCGATCCTTGGTGGGCAGAATCCAAACGACACGCGCTCGATCAGTGTCAATTTGCTCACCGAGTCTGTCGTCGCCGCATTAATGTTGATCGTGGCAGTCTTCGCGTTGTTGAAGCCCCGCGCCGGGCGCTAAGCAAGTTCCTCGCATTTGTAGGACCCTTCGGGTTGCTAAGGCCGTTCGAATGGTCGAATTAACGACGGGCTGTCACCGTCGACAGGGATCATGACGGCACCTCAAGATTGTACAAAAGCTGCCGTGAGTCAGTGTTTCAGGAGCATGCCAGAAGCATGCGATCCTCTACGGAGCTCAATAGGCGCTATGAGCAAGCACCTGTGAGGTCGAGATCAAGCGTCTCTAATGCCGATTGTCGAAGTTGCGACAGGATGTCGGGCCCGACACGTCAGCTTGAGCAGATATTTTTACAAATCAAGCACTCGCAATTGGCACGAGCCTTGAAGGACGGATGCCATCCAGCACCGCCTCCATAATGGATCGGAGTGATGGCTTACAAGATTGGCGCTTCTCATTTCACTGGATGCGGCGGGTATGAATTCGATCGCTCCAACGTCGCTATGCGCCTCGATGCGCATCCGCGCACGAGTTTCTCGACGTGATCGAACACACAGGCATAGTAGCTCGTGCCGCCGCCGATGCGCGCGCGCTCTACGGCGCCGCGCCTGTGCCGGGCGCCGTGCCTGCCGGCGCTGACGTCCGTGATGCGGCCGACTTTGAGCAGCTCGAAGCCGAGGTGCGGCGTATGGATGCCGACGGACCAGCCGCGGTTGATTGGCGGAAAGTCAGGAAGCTGTCGCTTCATATCCTGGCGAACCAGTCAAAAGACATTCTGATAGCCTGTTGGGCTATCTATGGTCTCTTTCGCATCGAGGGATATCAGGGTCTTGCCGTGGGATTAGCAATCTTGCGCGGCATGATGGACGTACATTGGGATGGGCTCTATCCCCCGATCAGGCGGGAACGTGCACGGGTTGGAGCGGTCGATTGGCTCGTTGGTCGCCTTGGGCCGGCTGTGGCCGAAACTGCGCCGGCTGAAACCGATTATCCGGCGGTGCTTGCCGCCTATGACGCGCTTGATGATCTGGATCGCCAGTTCGGCGAGAAATTGGTCAACGAGCACGTTGCCTTGGGCGAACTTTTCCGTGCGCTGAAGCCGCAGTACGAGAAGGCCAAACGCGCGGCCGCCGAGGCGGCGGATCGTGTGGCCGACGGGGCCTGTGCTGTCGAAGAGAGCTCGGCCGCGCAAGCGGAGGCATCACCGCCGGCTGGCTGGGTTCAAGAGGCGGCGCCAGATCTGGCGGTACAGGCCGGCGTCGATCATTGGGCCGACTTTGCGGAGGAGCGTTTGCCGGATATGCTCCGGCAGGCAGCTGCCGCCATGCGCGTCGCCTCGGTAGCAAACCCGAAGGCCTATCTGCTCAATCGCGTCGGCTCGTGGATGCGTTTTGACGCGCTCCCGCCCGACTCGGGTGGCCGCACCGAGGTATTTCCGCCCGCCGACAGCATCGTCGCGTTAGAAGCAAAAGTGGTGGCCGGTCAGCAGGCCGATGTCGTGAATTTGGCCGAAGAGATCGCCTGGACAGGACCGTTCTGGCTCGACGCTCACCGGCATGCAGCCGAAGCGCTGGAGCAAATGGGGCCGTCATTTGAGTCAGCGGCCAGGGTGGTACGTGGGGCGGTGACCATGCTGGTTACACGCTATCCGCGGATCTTGGAGTTTCATTTCAACAACGGCAGGCCGTTTGCAGATGACGAAACGCGTGCCTGGGCAGCCGCGGTGATAGACGCGACGACGACCCCTGATCTCGCGGAGGAAGCAGTCGCTGACGCATACAAGCTCATCGGCAGCGGGCAACCGCAGGCGGCGCTGGAGAGGCTATCGCGTGCGCTGGATGGCGCGAGCGGCGAACGTGCGCGTTTCGTCGGCCAGCTTGCGCAAGCACGTTTCTGCATCGAGACCGGATTCGTCACGACCGCCGTCCCACTGCTCGAGCACATTGAAGGGGTTGTCGCAAAGCGCGACCTGGAAAGTTGGGAGCCGGCGCTTGCGCTTGAGGCTGCCGAACTGCGCTTCCGCGCAATGACCCATTCCGAGTCGCAACAGATGATCGACGAACATCGCCGTCGGCTCGCGCTGGAGCAGATCCGAACTCGGGCAGCACGGATCGACATCGCGCGGGCGAGCCGCCTCGGTCGCGGATGAGTTCGTCAAAGCCAAAGGGTTAACGAGGGCTCATATGGCACAGGAAAGCTCGGTCGCTCCGAAGGAGCGCATTAATATCCGTTTCAAGCCGGCAACCGGCAACCTCAAGGAGGAAGTCGAGCTGCCGCTCAAGCTGATGGTTTTGGGCGACTTCACCGGACGGATCGATGACTGTCCCATTGAGGACCGCGAACTCGTCGATATTAACAAGGACAACTTTGACGAGATCGTCAAAGGTAAGAAACTGAGCCTTGACATCTTGGCTGAGAACAAATTCGACGAATCGCCTGGGGGCGGCAAGCTCTCAGTAACGCTGAAGTTTGAGAGCCTGAAGGATTTCGAGCCCGAGCGTGTCGCGCAACAAATTTCAGAAGTTCGAGCGTTGACCGAATTGCGCGCAGCCCTGATCGCTCTGAAAGGCCCGATTGGTAACGCGCCTAACTTCCGCAAAGCCGTCCAGAACTTGCTCGAAGACGACGGCGCTAGGCCGCGGCTACTCAGCGAGCTCATCAGCAAGCCGGAGTAAGTTGCATGAGCGACGCTACCATGGCTGATGCAAGCGTGCAGCAAACCGCCGAAGTCACCACTACGACCACTGAGCTTTCGCTGCTTGATCAGGTTCTCGTTGAAACCAATATCAGCCCACGCGACGAGGGGTACGACCTCGTCCGCCGGGGTGTCGCAGCTTTTCTTGCCGAGCTCATCAAGCCGGGGCGGGCCGATGGAAAGATCAACAATGCTCTCATCGATCAGATGATCGCGGAGATCGATCGGAAGATCTCGGCTCAGCTCGACGCCGTGCTGCATACCGATGAGTTCCAAAAGCTCGAGTCGGCGTGGCGCGGCCTCAAGTTCTTGGTCGACCGAACCGATTTCCGTCAGAACATCAGGATAGAACTTCTCAGCGTCAGCAAGAATGAGCTGCTCACCGATTTCGAAGACAGCCCGGAGATCGTCAAGTCCGGTCTGTATAAGCTCGTCTACACAGCCGAGTTTGGCCAGTTTGGCGGCCAGCCCGTCGCAGCCATGATATCGGCCTACGAATTTGCCAATTGGAGCGAAGACGTTAAGCTCATGCGCTACATGAGTGCGGTGGGCGCCATGTCGCATTCGCCAGTCATCGCCTCGGCCGGGCCTGACATGTTCGGCGTCGAAAGACATGAGGAGATTGCCAATCTCAAGGACCTGCAATCGATTTTCACGGGGCCGAAATATGCCAAGTGGAATTCGTTCCGCGAGAGCGAGGACGCTCGCTATTTCGGCTTGACGCTACCGCGCTTCCTGCTGCGCTTGCCCTATGGACCCGAGACGGTTCCGGTAAAGAGTTTCAACTATCAGGAAGGTTCGTATGGCGAAACTGACAACTATCTGTGGGGTAACGGCGCCTTTGCTTTTGCAACCCGCCTGACCGACAGCTTCGCCAAGTATCGCTGGTGCCCAAACATCATCGGCCCACAGTCGGGTGGGGCGGTGGAGGACCTCAATCTGCATACCTATGAATCGATGGGGCAGTTGCAAAGTAAAGTACCTACGGAGGTGCTCATCTCGGACCGGCGCGAGTTCGAGCTCGCCGAACAGGGCTTCATTGCGCTGACCATGCGGAAGGGCTCGGACAACGCAGCTTTCTTCTCGGCCAATTCCGTGCAGAAGCCGAAGTATTTCGGTAACAACCAGGAAGGGAAGACAGCCGAGCTCAACTACAAGCTTGGTACCCAGCTGCCCTATATGTTCATCATCAACCGGTTCGCACACTATATCAAGGTGCTGCAGCGTGAAAACATCGGATCGTGGAAGAGCAGGGAAGAGCTGCAGAGCGAGCTCAACAACTGGATCCGCCAGTATGTTTCCGATCAGCAGAATCCGTCGGCAGATGTCCGCTCGCGCCGTCCCTTGCGCAAGGCGGAGATCGCAGTTGAAGATGTCGAAGGCGAACCGGGCTGGTATCGCGTCGGCATATCTATCGTCCCACACTTGAAGTACATGGGCGCGGATTTTGCTTTGACGCTAAAGGGTAGGCTCGACAAGCAATAAAGGCGTAGGCAGGCGATGTTCGACCGCAGCCTTATTGAGCGCTTGGAAGACGCCGCCGAGACCATGGTCCCGTCGCAGAATCATTTTTCGTTCGCCCGCCTCCAAGGGAGTATCCTGGAAAACCTTCGCTGGATCTTGAACTCGCGCCAGGGCTGTTGTGAGACGCGGCCCGACTACGGCATGCCGGATCTGAACGACGCGATTGGGCATGGCGCTGAAGCGGTTCGCGCTGTCGCTCGTACGCTCAAGCAGGAGATCGAGACGTTCGAACCCCGACTGGGGAATGTTTCGATCCGATTTCATGCCGATCCCGACAAGCCGTTACAGCTGATGTTCCATGTAACCGCAACGGTGAACTACAACGACCAGGTTGAGCGCCTCTCGTTCGATACGATCCTGAGCGACGACCGGCACGTCCTCTTGAGGGGCTGAAGCTGTGGCCCTCAATCCGTATTACGAAGATGAACTGTCCTATTTGCGCGAGCTCGGCTACGACTTCGCGGAGGCCAATCCGGAGCTCGCTCCCTTTCTCGGGCGTAATGCGACCGATCCGGACGTAGAGCGGCTCTTGGAAGGCTTCGCCTTTCTCGTGGCACGGCTGCGCCAGAAGCTCGACGACGAATTTCCAGAATTCGTCCATGACCTGTTGCGAATGGTATGGCCACAATATCTTCAGCCCCTGCCGCCCATTACGACGCTGGCGTTTGCCGTGAAGCCATCGGCGAGCGCCGGGAGTGTGAACGTTCCTGCTGGCACAAGTATCCGCTCGCGTCCGATAGAGGGAACGAATTGCGCGTTTGTCACCTGCTACCCAATTGACGTGCTGCCGCTGGAGATCGATGACGTCGAGCTCGAGAACCGGACGAGTTCGGCCCGCCTCACCCTCGCTGTCAAGGCTACCGGTCGGCAAAGCCTGGCATGTCTTCGGAAAGGCCGGCTCCGGCTCTTCTTTTCAACGGAACGAGAGCCGCAAGTAGGTCGCTGTCTATTGACCTGGCTGTGCCGCCATGTCACGGGAACGACGGTCACCGTGGGGGATCAACAGGTCGTTGCCGCCATTCGGCGAACACAAATCGCGCCAGTCGGTTTTGGCGATGATGAGGCGGTTTTGCCCTGGCCATCGAACGGGTTTTCAGGATTCCGGATCATTCAAGAATATCTGACTTATCCCTCGAAGTTCCTCTACGTCGAATTGTCCGGTCTCGAACCGGCCGGGATCCAGACAGAAAGCGAATGCAAGCTCAGCATCGAGTTTCACCGTCCTTTCCCCGCGCAATTGCGTGTAAGCAAGGATCAGATTCGTTTGAACTGCACGCCAGCCGTCAATGTCTTCAGCCACGAGGGGGTGCCGATCCGCCTGGAGCGGAAGAAAACGGAATATCGTGTGCTTTCCTCCGGGGGACCCAACTTCAGCATCCGCTCCGTCGATCGCGTGACCGGCCACGTGCAAGGGCACCCGGAACGCATCGAGTTCGAGCCGTTCGGTCTGTTGCGCCACGATCTGCCCGGCGACGGTCGCAACCGAGCTTACTTTCGCCAGCGCATTCGTCCCGCAGTAGTCGGCCGGGGCATCGATCACTATGTGAGTTTCGTTGATCGGCTCGACATCACCCAACATCCTCCGATCGAGGTCGCCTCGCTTCGATTGACCTGTTCCAACGGGCCCATCGCCGAGGGGCTACCGGTTGGTGCGGTGGATCAGCCTTCCTCCGACACGCCTCGCCCGGTCACCTTCTCCAACATTACCGGAGTCGTTGCAGAGGTGCCACCACCGATCAATGACGGCCTGTTGCGGCGCCTGACGGCCAATCTGGCACGCAATTACGGCTCTATGGTCAATATCGATGCGCTGCGGACCGTTATTTCCAGCTACGATTTCCGTGCGGTGTACGACCTTCAGGCGCGCCGTCGCCTGGAGCTGTTACTCGAGGGCCTCGACCGGATCGTGACCACCGATACGGATCATGTGGTGCGCGGCGCCCCGATCCGGATGCGCAACATCGAATTGGCGGTGACCGACAGCAAGATTGGCGGTGAGGGCGAGTTGTTTCTGTTGGGCTCGGTACTGGATGCCTTCCTCGCCACCTTCGCCGGCATCAACATGCTGCACCGGTTTTCGGTCCGCGGCACGGAGAGCAACGCGCACTACACATGGCCAGCGAGAAGCGGAAACATCACGCCGTTCTGACTGCGCCCGACGATGTCAAGGGCCTCGCGACTTACGGATTTTTCTCTCTCGCAGCCCTTCTTGAACGGCGCTTCAGCGATGCTCCACCAATCGGATCCACCGACGATCCCGCGCGCGAGGCCGTGCGCTTCCGCGCGGCGCCAATGCTCAGCTTTCCCGCCGAAGAGATCGCGGAGGTCAGGAAAGTGAAAGCCGCCGGCGAACGGCTGGAGGTGTTCGTCAATTGCCTGGGGCTGCACGGCCCATCGTCTCCGCTACCCCCCGTTTTCACCGAACGCGTCATGCACGGGGAGGGTACTGGAGCGCTCGGCCAGTTTTTCGACTTTTTCAATCACCGTCTGATTAGCCTGCTGCTGCGAATTTGGCAGCACTATCGCCACCATTTGCGCTTCGAGGAGGGAGCAACAGATGCGATTTCGGTGCTGGTCGGTGCGCTTTTTGGGCTCATGCCTGCGGAAAACACCGCTGATGAACGGGAATGGCGGGCACGGCTGCTGCCTCATGCAGGTCAGCTTGCCTTGTACAGCCGATCGGCACCGCTCGTAGCCGGCGTCATTTCCAACCATTTGGGGATTCCGGCCCGGGTTGAAGAATTCATTTGGCGTGAAATCGAGATTCCGCCAGAAGCGCAGTGGCGTCTGGGTAGCCCGGATGTTCATCTCGGCTTTGATACTCTTGCTGGCGAAACGATGCCGGACATCATGGGCAAATTTCGGCTTTGTCTCGGACCGCTCAATCAGCAGCAGTTTTTGTCGCTGCTGCCCACTCGCGAGGCGCACGCTATCCTTTGCCGTTTTATGAGTGCGCTTTTGCGCGAGCCGCTGGCCTGGGACCTCAAGCTAGAACTGGCACGCGGAGAGATGCCGGAATGGGTTCTCGGTGAAGGAGAATTGGGCTGGACGACATTGATCGATCCTCCCAAGGCGACAGAGAGCTCAGTTCTGTTGTGATTGTCATCGCAAGTTCATTCGGCAGGTTCGATGTATTGAAGTCCGGCGCGCTCGCTTCTACCAAGCCTTCGTCTTGACAGATAGAAAGGACGAACCCAGGAGGGGCCGCAGGCATCCACCGCCGAAGTGGCCGTTGCCGATCCCGCAAGGATCGACGTCTCTGGCCAGACGAAGTCATGGTGTCCCAGGTTGACGCTTGTCCAGTATCTGACAGCCATAGGCCCTCTGTCACGTTCAGAACACCGGCCGCGATTTGCTGCGCCCATTTTTCTAGGCCAATCAGTAGCTTGAAGAGCGAGAGCCGTTGGCACGGCGGTTGCTAGCAGGATGCCGCAAGACTGAGAGAGGGTTTGTGTAGGCGGACACGCAGGACGAGCGATCCTCTTCTTCTCTTGCACCCGTGTGGCTCGCTTCTGGGAGGGAAAGGTCAGTGCGTCCCTCACCGTGCCTGAGAGACACAAAAAGCAAATGAGCGCGCGAACCGGTCGATCGACCTCACAATATGGTGGAAGGGAGGTAGCTGGGCGCCTCGCACAAGTCTCGTCTGGCGGGCGCATACGCAGGCGCGCTGAAAAGTGAAGTCGAACAAGGCGTGGGATGCATCTCATACTCGGAATTATCGGAGAGAACGCGCAAGCCCTGGGCCGAAACGCAATCCAGACGTTCGGACCGGAAGGTGGCGTTATCGGCCGGGGACTTGGCTGCAACTGGCAGCTTCCGGATCCAACCAATACTCTATCGGCACGCCATGCGCAGATCGCCTTCAACGGTATCGGATTCTCCGTCACCGACACCAGCACTAATGGCGTCTACATCAACACCATCGACGAGCCGTTGGGACGCGGCAACACGGCACCGTTGGCCGATGGTGATACATTATACATGGCAAGTTACATCATTTCGGTCATGATCGAGTACGATCCTGACGAGAAACGTCAGCAGCTCGGGCTAACAGGTTCGAACGCCGTGCGCATCGGTGGCGCAGCGCCGGCCGTGCCGTCGCCTTCAGTCGCGCAGGAGCTGGCCGATGTGCCCCTTACGGCTCCCGGGCTGTTGGGCAGAGATACAGATCTTCCGCTCGATCCGTCAACCGCGATCGACGGGTGCCGGTCGTCCTCCCATCCGGCTGCGGAAGAGAGGCTACAGGCGGTCGTTTCACCACAGGTGCGCGATCTATTGTGTCTCCTTGAAGACGAGGTTCCCGCCAAGGACGCGGGATCAGCCGAGCCAGATCTGCTCGCAGACTTGCCTCGGATGGCGCGACGCTCGAGAATTGCCGACACGGCGATGCCGTCCTTGCATGCGCGGCTGCGCGAACCTCCTTCACGTCCGGTGCCACAGGCTGAGACATTGCATCGGCCGCCTACACTACTCAAGGAAAGTTGGACCGCACCGTCGATTGGCCGTCCTGCACCGATTATTCCAGAGGACCTAGACATTGCCGATCTATTGCCTGGAGGGGGCTCGTTCAGAGTGCCGCCTCCGCCGGCATTGGAGGCGAATTCCCACCTCGACGCACCGAGCGCCCCGCTTCAGGTCGCGTCCAATCCGATCAGTTCCGCTTCTGCCGATCGTGGACCATTGAGCGCTCCCGATGCATCGGATGTGCGTCCTCGAGAGCGCAGGCTCGATGGGGCGGCGATGATAAACGAGCAAGCAGCGGGAAGGTCGATCGACGCTCCAGAGGTTCACGAGGCAACGTGCTTTGCAGCCTCACTTTCCCCCGCGTCATCGCCGGCAGAATCGGATGAACTCCAGGAGTTCTGGAACGCATTGGGGATCGATCCGGGGAGTCTGCCGTTGGCGCAGCGCCAGGAGGTCCTCGCTGAACTCGGCCGCGCGATCGCCGAAACGGCCAACGGTCTGCAATCTATTCTGGCCGCGTGGACCAAGGTCAAGAACGAACTTCACATCGAGGCGGCACGGGGACGCGCGGACGACAACAATGCATTCAAGTGCATGAAGAGCGGTCATAGCGCGCTGCGCGAGGCGCTTGCGAAGGATCATGCTTTAATGCCGCTTTCCCAATCGGTCCGTGAAGGGTTCTGCGACATCAAGGCGCACGAGGTCGCGGCCATAGCGGCGATGCGTGGGGCGGTCAGCAATGTCTTGACGCATGTGAGTCCACAACGGATCGAGAGTGATGGTGCCAATAGAGGTCTCTTCGGCGCGCGCATCAACAAGGCCAACCTGTGGGACCGGTTTGTCGCGCTGCACGCATCCATGGTCAATGACATTGATCGGACTGCGCGCACCTATATCGCAGAAGAGTTTGCCCGAACCTACAACACGCGGCTCTCGGCACCTAGTTCAAGCGAGCGGAACGCGACATGACGGCGCCGCCGACCAAGTTTCAACGGTTGTCTCTCGTTGGCGGAGCATTCCTGGCGGCCGCCGCGGTGGCCAGCTGCTCGATCGATAAGACCTTGAAGACAACGCCACTCAAATTCGTCATCCACAGCGATCCGCTCGTCAATCAGAACACGCGAGGTGAGCCGTCGCCTGTTGTCGTGCGAATTTATGAGCTGAAGTCGACGACGAATTTCGACCGGGCGCAGTTCTTCGAGCTGTTCGACAACGACGCCAAACGTCTCGGGCCCGACCTGGTGGCTAAGCGCGAGACTGAACTCAAGCCTGGCGAAAAATACGATCTCGAGCGCAATACGCCTATTGAAACTCGCTATATCGGCGTGATCGCCGGTTTCCGACTGGGTAACGAGGCGCAATGGCGATCAACGACCGAAATCAAACCCGACCGGGACAACACGATTTTGGTGAAATTGACGGCGCATGCGATCAGCGTTGAAGCCAGCCAAAGCTGGTGGAAAATCTTCTGATCGCCTCTGTCGCTGTCGAGTCGAGGCTCTGAGCAGATCCCGGTTTTTGGAGTTCACAAGGCGACATGGCGATGTCTGTGACGAGTAAACCGATCTGGTCGGAAGGCATGTTGGTGCGGCCGCAGCACTTGCAGCAATACGACCGCTGGGTCGAGCAACTGCTCGAGAACCGCCTCGCCGGTCTGGTCGCCCACGGTTGGGGTGTTCGGAAGATCGCCTTCGATCGCGGCTGCCTCGCGCTCGGGCAGGTTGTCCTCACCGAGTTCGAAGCCATTATGCCCGACGGTACTGCGCTTCGCTTGCCTGAGCACGGCCAGCTTCCACCTGGACGAACACCTCCAGCTGCGGCGAAGAACTTGCCGGTGAAGATCGCTGTGGCGCGGCGCCGGCACGCCGGCAATGAACTCTCTCCCGGGGACGTACCTTTGAGCCGTCACCGTCAGGCGGTTCTTCAGGTCCGGAATGCGACTGCGCCTGAGAGGCCTCCTGTCGATATCGATGTTGCAGCGCTGACAACGCATCTTGTGTTCGACGGTGAGGAGCAGGGCGAGCTGATTACGATGCCTATTGGTCGCATCCACGAGATCGATTCGGCCGGCGCCATTACGTTGACCGACACCTACCTCCCGCCGGCCCTCGATATCCATGCGGTCCAACCGCTAATTGCGCTGTTGAACGAGGTCAGGTCGCTGCTTCGGACCCGCGCTGAGGCCCTTGCTGCGCGCGCCGATCCGTCCCGCTTGAGGGCAGATAGCGCGGGACTGATTGATCTTGTCACATTATCCATCGTGAATGGCGCCGAAGCGGTTTTCGACCATTTCGCAGCGACACGCGGACATCATCCTGAAACTCTCTTCCGCACGCTGCTCGGCCTCGCAGGACAGCTGTCGAGTTTCGCCGGTGACCGTCGTACACCCGCAGCTATGCCTGCCTACTGTCATGAGGATCTCGAACCTGGCTTCACAGCTCTGGTACGTATCCTGCGCGAGCTCTTGTCCGTCGTGATTCAGGGAGCCGCCGTTTCGCTCCCGCTGCAGGACCGCGGTTATGGCATCCTGATCGCTGTCATTACCGATCGCGTCTTGTTTCAGGATGCTCGCTTCGTCCTTATAGCGGTGGCGAGTGTGGCGACCGAGACGCTGCGCATCCAACTTCCCGCACAAATGAAGGTAGGCTCGGTCGAGCGGATTCGAGATCTCGTCAATCTTCAGCTCCCGGGTATTCCTGTTCATGCACTGCCTGTGGCACCGCGCCAGATACCCTACATCCAGAACGCCGTTTATTTCGAGCTCGATCAATCGGTGGAGCTGTGGCGCACCCTGCCGCGCTCGGCGGCCTTTGCTTTCCACGTCAGTGGTGACTACCCGGATCTGCATCTCGAATTCTGGGCCATCCGCGGAGGACGTGTGGCTAACCAGGCTGAAACACATGGATGAGCCCACAGTCATTGGACGCAGACCGCTCGGTCCAACCCGTCATGTTCAACGCGACCAATCGGCCCTTCGCGTTCCGTCCACGGTCGCCGCAGCGACGTTCCCCGTCACGCCATCACCCGCACCGGGCGAAGTGCGGATCGCCAATCATGCTGAAATTGTCGCACAAAGTCTGTTCGAGCCAACGGCGCTGGAAGACACTTTGGTTGCGGCTGCGGCACCGATCTTTTTGATTGTCGCCCAGCTCCGCATGGTCGAGAACGCCGATATAGCGGCGATGCGCCGCGGAACCGTCGAGCAAATTCGTCGCTTCGAAGAGCGGGCCATCAAAAATCAGGCGAGTCGCGGCGATGTCAACGCCGCGCGTTACGTCATCTGCGCGCTGGTCGACGAAGCTGTGATGACCACACCATGGGGCAGTGAAAGCGCCTGGAGCGACAATAGCCTGCTCAACCAGTTCCATAACGAGACGTGGGGCGGCGAAAAGGTCTTCCAGATCGTCGAGCGCGTCCAGGCCGAGCCCACCAAATATCTCGCGCTGCTTAAGCTCATCAATCTCTGCTTGCTGATGGGCTTTGAAGGCAAATATCGCATCATGGATGGAGGGCGCGAGCAGCTTGAAGACCTCCGTTCGGAGGTCCATCGCCTTTTGGGGAAATACACCACCGCGCCGCCCGCAGAACTCTCGGGCGAATGGCGTGGCGTCAAAGCCCGCACCGGGCTGCGCACTTACGGGTCCTTGTGGACTGTTTTCGCCATTGCCGCTTTTGTGATGCTCATCGGCTACATCTTTTTCCGTTGGCGCCTCGGAAACCAAATGGCGGACGTCGAGCAGTTGCTCGTGTCGATCGGCCGCTCAGGGCTTTAGGGGAGGCGCAGGTGTTCGGCCCACAATTGGCGGCACTCTTCTCGGTTCGAGGCATCGTCACGCTCATCTGCTTGCTTGCGATCAGCCTGCTCATCTGGTTCGGCGGTCCTCATCTCGTCGTGTTCGAGCAACGTCCGCTCGACCTGCCGACCGTTCGAGCCAGCGCGATTGCGGGTCTGTTGCTCGTAGTCGTGCTCGTCACGCTTGCCCGTTACTGGCTGGCGCGCCGCACTAACCGCCGCATCATCAAGTCACTGATGGAGAGCGAAGGCCTGATCGGGCCTGCCGACAATAGCAGCCAGGAGGAAGTCGAATTAATTCGCAGGCGTTTCGAGGATGCACTGAAGGTCCTGCGTGATGCGGTGTTCGCGGGCAAGCGCGGACCAAGTTACCTGTTCGAACTGCCCTGGTACATCATCATTGGCCCACCGGGCGCGGGCAAAACGACGATTTTGCGCAACTCCGGGCTCGAGTTCCCGCTTTCCCGGCAGCTTGGCGTCGAGCCGGTCGCAGGCGTTGGCGGCACACGAAACTGCGACTGGTGGTTCACAGAAGAAGCAGTCTTGATCGATACGGCAAGCCGTTACACGACGCAGGACATCGATACCGAGATCGATCGTGCGGCCTGGCGCGGCTTTCTCGATCTTCTCGTGACGCATCGGCGCCGGCGGCCCATCAACGGTATCCTGGTTGCGGTCAGCTTGGCCGATCTTTTGTCGCGGGACGAGCCGGTGAGGCGGCAGCACATCGAAGCCATCCGTTCGCGGATACAGGAGCTGCTGAAGACCTTTCGCATGCGCATTCCAGTTTATGTGCTGGTGACCAAATGCGATATGGTGCCTGGCTTTACAGAATATTTCGACGATCTCGATAATCAAGGCCGTGCCCAAGTCTGGGGCAAGACCTTTCCTCTTGGCCCGTGCGATCGTATCGGCGACGCTGTGGGCTTGGAGATGCAGCGGCTTGCGGAGCGGCTTGAGGCCAGACTGCCCCTTCGCATGCACGACGAACGCGATCTCAGCCGGCGGGGACTCATGTATGCGTTTCCGAAGGAGTTCTGGGGTATTCGGGCCGCAATCGCTACCTTCGTTGGCGAGGTCTTCCGATCGAGCCGCTTCGAAGTAGAGCCGATGCTCCGTGGCGTCTATTTCACCAGCGGCACACAGGAGGGAAAGCCAATCGATCGCGTGATCAATGCGATTGGCCGAAACTTCGGTCTGCAGTTGACCCAGCGCGTGCCGACGCTCGGGCCGGGGAGGGGATTCTTTATCAAGCAGTTGCTGACCGAAGTGATCTTCGCTGAGCAGGGATTAGTCGGCAGCAATTCGAAACTTGAGCGCCGGCTCGCTCTGGTCCATGGCGGCGGGCATATCGTGGCAATGGTGCTAACGTTGGCGGCGTTCATTCTGTGGTATAATGCCTTCACCCGCAATGAGGCGCGAATCGAGCAAACCAGAGTGGCCGCGCAGACTACAGAGGCGCGTCTTCTGGAAAACCGCGGACCGCTCGACCTTAAGGCCATCCTGCCGACACTCAATGCTGCGCGCCGGCTACGTCTAATGGCTGGGGAAGACAGTTGGTTTGCCTGGCTTGATGATCTCGGCATCTCGGCGCCCCCTGTGCTTGCGCCAGCTGCTCAAAATGCCTACGACCGCATTCTGCTCAATCGCCTGCTGCCGGTTTTCGCGGGCAGGCTCGCTGTCCGCATCGATGCCCTGTTGCGTGCCGGCAATGATGCTTTGCTGGACCAGGTCAAGGAGGTGTTCCGCACCTATTGGATGCTGAGTGATCCCGGGCATTTCGATCCTGGCGAAGTCGAGCGCGCTATGCACAATGAAGTCGCGCGCACGTTTGCGCTTGATCCGACGTCGGCGGGCGAGCTGAACCAGCATTTTGCGCGGCTTATCGAGCTATTGCCGAAACCCATCAATATCGACCGGCAATTCGTGGGAGCGGTACGGTCCCGGCTTAACAAGCGTCCTGTCGTCGAGCAGGTCTATGCCAGCCTCCTACGCGAAGGCGCGCAGAACACGCGCCTGCGATCGGTCGATTTGATTGGTCTGCTGGGTTCCGGGCAGCTTGAGATTACCCAGATGCGTGCCTTCCAAATTGGCTTTCCCGCCATCGACGAGCAGGAACCAGTTTATGCGAACGGTGGTGCCATGATCCCCGGCATCTTCACGCGCGAGGGTTTTCTCAATTTCGTGCTGCCGAACCTTCCGCTCATCGTCCGAGCAGAGCAAAACGCCGACTGGCTACTCGCCGGCGCCCCGTTCGACACGGCAAATATTCAACCGATCGCCCTCAAAGTGATGGATCGGTATGTTAACGATTATATCCGCGTTTGGACCAATGCCCTGAGCAGCATCCACGTTGTTAAGTTTGACGATTTGCAACGCGGCTCAGCGATCATGCGCGCCTTGGCCGGTTCGCAAAGCACGCTGCAGCAGATCATTTCGCTGGTGCACGACAATTCGAATCTGATGCCGCTAGGAGAGCAGACCCCGGCCAAGGCCGGAGATACAGGCCCCGCCGCCGGGCCTTCCTCGGCGGCCGTCCATCATGCCGCGGGTGCTCTGTTCCATGCTGCGTTTGGCGATGCGCCTTGGCCGGGAACGCGTATCACCGAAGCGTTCCGGCCTCTGGCCCAACTGGCCACAGACGGGGCGTCTGGACAGCCGACCGGCATGGATCATATCCGTGGTCTCTTCGGCGGCCTCTATGTGGCGATGGCCAACATCGCGACAGCGCCGGATCCGAACCAGGCCGCGTTTCAACTCGTACAACGACGCGCCAAGGATCCGAATAACGATACTTTTGGTGCCCTGCGCGCCGACTCGGCTCTGCGACCGGAGCCGATCCGCACCATCATGAATGAGATCGCGCTTCAGACATGGAGCACCTTGCTCAAGCGGGCGCACGACCATGTCGATGCGGTTTGGGCGCGCGAAGTGATCCCGGTCTGCCAGGGTATCATTTTCCAGCGCTATCCAGTGTTCGAATTGGCGAGCGAAGACATGACGCTCAAGGACTTCGGTGATTTCTTCCGTCCCGGCGGCATCGTCGATGACTTTTCTCAGAACTACCTTTCGCCGCTGGTCGTCGACCGTCGGACCGGCCTTGCACCGGCGATCATCGATGGGGTGGAGGCACCAATCCGCGCGGATGCATTGATGCAATTTCAGCGCGCGCGGGAGATCCGCAATGCTTTCTTCAGCAGCCCCGGTTCGGCACCGGCAGTGAAGTTCAGCATCAAACCAGTCTATCTCAGCCCCAAACTGATGGGCGCGACGTTCATCTTGGACGGCAAGGAAATCGCCTATCGCCACGAGGCGCCCCGTGCCTACGAGCTCGAATGGCCGACCCGAACCGATGCAAGTATTGCCGCCATTACGCTCACCGCGGCGGACAAAACCGAGGAGAGGATCGAACGGTCAGGCCCCTGGGCACTGTTCCGGCTCCTCGACACGTCACAACTGACCTCAGGTGGCGCTTCGGATCGGTTTGCCATGACAATCGGTAAGCCGGACGGGACCAACGTGACCTACGAACTGCGCGCAGCAAGTGTAAGCAATCCGTTCAGCCTGAGCGTCCTTCGCTCGTTCCGGTGCCCGGATAGCCTATGACCAGTGGGCGTCGGAGTTCTCTTTTGTATCTGCAGGAGGATTCTGCCCGTTGGTGCCTCGTCGGGTCGAGGCATCAGCGGCTCAACGAGCCCTTGGCGGCATCGCATCAGGCGCAAGGCGATCCCTGGCCGTCGGGCTACTGCTCGCCATTGCGATTTGGAATTGATACCGCGACCTCGGCGTTCTTCCTGCTCTGGGACGGCGGGCGTGGAATAACCGGTGATGTCCGGGCGATCGCTGTCCGCTTGAGCGAGGATGCACTTTGAAGCCATCTTCGGTGGGCTCGGTCGCGCCCGTGGGATACGTACTCGGCGGCCGTTTCGACCTGATGGAGGTGATCGGCGTCGGCGGCATCAGCACCGTTTATCGCGCGACCGATCGGATTGGTCTGTGGGCGCGCGAACCAAATCCCGAAGTGGCAGTGAAGGTTATCCGACCGCATCCGAGGATGCGCCAGGAATTGATTGGGCTGCTGCATCGCGAGGCGCGTCTTTTGCGTATGGTCGTACACCGGAATTTGGTGCGCATTTATGATTCCGATTACGACGGCAAGTACCATTACCTGGTCATGGAGCTTCTTAAGGGCCGGTCGCTGGCGCAGATCCTGATTGAAAATCAGGCACGTCCGCTCTCACCCGCTGTTTCCTTCCGTATCATCCGCGCTGCGGGGCAGGGGCTCGCCCATTTACACCGTTTCGGACTTGTCCATGGCGACCTGAAACCGGGAAACATCTTTATGACGTCAGACGGCGCAATCAAGATTCTGGATTTTGGGGCGGTGCTGACGCTCGAGGCTGCGCCGCAAAACGAAAGAGGGGCGTCGCTGCCCGATCAGATCACCCTCATGACCCCGGCCTATGCTTCGCCGGAGATGCTGATGGGTGAGCCGCGGGCGGAAAGCGATGATGTCTATTCTCTCGCTGTGGTCGCCTATCTGGTCTTGACGGGCACGCATCCATATGCGCATCGGCCGGCCGATGAGGCGCTCTACGATAATCTGACACCGGCGCCGCCTTCGACCATTTCGACAGCGCAATGGCGTGCACTCGCCTCCGGTCTTGCCCTCAACCGCCGTGACCGCATCCAGACGGTCGGTGAGTTCGTTCAGAGTCTCATCCGACCGCCTTGGTTTTACCGCTTGTGGGGCGGTGCTCGCCATGCGGCTGTCGTAAAGCGTGTAAGGAATCAAGATACTATTTGAACATTCCCATGCTTGGGAATTGCGGGCACACGCTTGCCGTCTCTGAGGTTAGATCGCTCCACGGCAACTGATACAAGCTGCTTGGCTCTGCGGACGTTTTCGACGTGGTACTGTACCGATGACCGACTACAATCTCAGCCTGAGTCTGAACATTCTCAGTCAGCCAGAGATCAAGCTCGACGTGCAAGGCTTCGAAGGCACAGAGTGCATTTCCCTGCCGTTCAGCTACCTGGTTTATGCCACGACATCGAGCGATGCTGATGTCGGCTCAATGATTGGTGAACGCGCCAGGCTGACGGTCAAAACCGCATGCGGGCGATGGATTGCCTCGGGCCTCTGCGCCCAGGTAGAGGAATTGGACCCGACGGTAACCGAACTGCGAGTCCTTCAGTTCGTTCTACGCCCGCGCTTCTCGGCTACCGAACTCTCCATAGCAAGCCGCGTTTATGGCCCTGGCCAACCGGTCAGCGTGGATGACATCGTCAAAGAGGAGCTGAACAGGGCAGCCATTAGCATCCCTGCAGAGTACAATCTGGATAGCTATCCAAAGCGAAATTATGTCGCGCAGTACAATGAAAGTGATTTCAATTTCATTTCGCGCCTTTGCGAACGGAACGGAATTTTCTATTTTTTCAAACAGGAAGACGACGGTGAGACAGTTGTCTTTGGCGACAAGAACCTGGCATTTCCCAAGATCAAGTTCGGCAGCGGCGCGGCTATCCTCTACTCGCACCAACGCGACCGCAGCGCATCCCGCCGCGTCGACGAAAGCGCAGTTCTGTCAGTCCGGCAACGCTGCGTTCTCTCGACAAAGACGATCGGGCTCCGCGATTATAACGAAACGGTGCCATCCGTCATATCCGCCGATAAAGAGGTCGGACAAGGCAATGGCTTTTTGGGAAAGGCCGAACGGTTTGGTGGGCATTTTGCTACCGAAGGAGAAGCGATCGCGCTGGCCAAGATCCGCGCGGAGCAAGTCGGCGCCAGTCAGACGATGTACATCGCCCATAGCGATGCGCCGCAGCTCCGCGCGGGGGGCATTTTCGAACTCGAGGGCCATCCACGGTTCGATGGCGAATATCTCGTCGTCGCCGCGGATCACTCGGCCTATAGGCCGGCCCCGACCGGGTTCAACGCCTTGCCCCGGAACGGGCGGGCCTACTACAACATGGTCCACTGCATCCGGTCGGACGTACCTTACCGTCCAGTCGCTATGACGCCTGTGCCACCGGGCGTCGGCCTCTACAGTGCCAGGATCGACGGAGAAGCATGGAACGAGCGGGCGGAAATCGACGACCAGGGCCGCTACAAGCTGCAATTTACGTTCGCCGACGAAGCAGCGCCAAAAGGACGTGGTAGCGACTACGTGAGGAAGCTCGAGCCTTATGTTGGCCCGAGTGAAACCGGGCTTCATTTTCCCCTGGTCGCCGGGACGGAAGTTTTGGTTGGCTACATGAACGGCGATATTGACCGGCCGGTGGTGGTCGGCGCGGTGCACAATCCCGACATGAAGGGAGTAGTGACCTCCGAAACGCACTTGTTCAATCGCATCAAGTCGCAATCTGGTGCCTTTTTCGAGATCTACGATGGGCCTGCCTGAGTTGCTCAGCTCCTAGCGCTTTATGACCGTCTGGCGACCCGCGACCCGCGAGATCGACCCGTTGGTGGAAGCGGTCGCCAATGCAGCGCGCGCAACCATCCTGCCAACACCGATGATTAACATGCCGCCGCCATCGTCCGATGGCATACGTTCGCTATTGCTTCGCGACGGACGTGAATTACGTCTGCGGCTATCTACGCAGCATCTGGAACAGCGACAACGCGGCCCTCGTACGGTGGTCGTCTACGCAATACGGGGCAATGCCGTCGTTGACAATCGCACCGGCTACCGAGTGTCGGGGCAGGCTGTGCTCGACCTTGCCACGCGTGCGTTTCTGGACGTCGAGTGCCGGCTGGAGCAAGTAAGCTCTGTTATGCCGTGAAAGATCGCTGTACTTGCGCAGATGACTTCCCTTGATGGGAGCTGTGGGCCGAAATCTTAAGCAGCGTTGTTTGACCACCATATCCAGTCCGGCAGTAAAAAACGATCCCTGTGCCGACGCCGTTTGGCATGGATGTTGCGATGTCCGCAATATCAGTTCGTTCGGGCGCATGCCAGACAACGGAGGCCGAAGTGTCACTTGAAGCTTATATAACGATCAAGGGCAAGAAGCAGGGCGACATCTCCCAAGATGCGTCCAAGCCGGATAGCATCGGGCAGGTCGCCAAGAGCGACTCCGACAACCAGTCAAAGATCACTGTTGTTGCGTTCACCAGTGGAATCATCGTTCCGCGCGATATGACGAGCGGTGTCGCCACCGGCACGCGCAATCATCAGCCGGTGGTCTTTACCAAGTTTTTCGATCGTGCCTCGCCGCTGCTCTGGCAGGCACTGGCAACCAACGAGGTGCTTGAAGAGGTCGTGTGCGAGTTCTACCGCGCCGATCCAGCGGGGATGCCGAAGCCGCAAAACTTCTTCAAAACCACCTGGAAGGACGCGACCTTGATCGAAGGCAAGGCCTTTGTGCCACTGACGATCAACCCGCAGAATAACTTCTTCCAGAACATGGAGGACTGGTCGTTCACCTACAAAGAAGTGAAATGGGAGCACATTCCCGGCAGTACCACAGGCGAAGACAAGTGGTGAACGGCTTCAGCCCAGCGCCGCTCTGCGGCGGCGATAGCTGTTCCAGCTCGGCTCGGGCTCCGCCCTTTTGGGGGCGCCTTGCCCGTGCCAGGGCTGAGGACGGTAAAGGACGAGCGCGGCGATGGTTGCCGTCGAGCTCAAGTCGTTGGTCGCGCGGCCTTAACGTTTGTAGCCAGGGGTAGCGTCGCTTCGGGGCTTTTGCGTTTCGTGCGGCAAGTGATTTCGAAATGGTCGTGCAGCATGCATGACAAGCCTCGAGGGGCGATTTCATCAATGCCGACGAACACGCCTCGTTCGTTTACGGCCATCTGCATTCTCTTTAATCCAGACTGACCGGTTTTGATTGAGGTTAGCTCAGTTCCGTTTTCGGCAGTTGATGCGGCTAGCGCGCCGAACTGAAACTGTTCGCGCGCGAACGACAGCTGACCGTGTGCTGCGTCTGACGGTGGTGCAAGACATGTCGGAGTTAGAACACCGGAGACCGGCTGTCGCGTGCGAACCTTCAAGCTTGAGAATTTGCGTTGATTCCGTTGGCGCGGCGCTTGCTTTTGAGATGCTCCAACAGGGGTAGGGTGCGGAGTACATTCTGGCTCGGAGATGAACTATGACGGATAGTCCGCCACACAAAAAGCAAAGGCATGGCTCGCAAGACAGGCCCTCTGACCAACATGAGACGCTCGACTTCGACATCGACGAGGCACTTATTTCCCGCTTCGAAACGGAAGCCAAAAGGAGTGACCTCGCCGGGAATTACGTGCGATGGACGGCAAACGCGGCGCGAAGGTTTAGCGGATGGCTTCGCAAGTCCGGAAGGCCCCCAATGGCCAATCGGCTTAACCAACTGAATGCCGATGTGCAGGCCTATACAAGGGAGCTACGACTTTTTGAGGAGGAGGTCCTTACGCTCGAAAGAGCGCTGACGCGCCTTCGAGAGGTCGTTGCTGGAGCACCGGTGGGTCGCCGCACCGCCAAGTCCGGCGATCATCTCAAAGCAAAGTGTGCCGAGGACGAGAGCCTTATTTCGTACTTGAGGAGGAGGGCACCCTCGCCTCTGCAGCCGACCACTGTCAGCGATTACGCGTCGGTTCTTCGCGGGTTCAGTGATTGGCTCCAAGAGCGCAAAATGGAGCCAATGGCTGGCCGCCTTCACGACGATACGTTGACGCAGGATGCTAAAGAGTACAGGGCTTATGCCCCCAAGATCATGTCCGCGTTGAGGTACCTTCGAGAGGCATACCGCGAACACGAGGACCCGAGCGCCGGGGCACGCACTCAGCAGCACGTCACTACTGCGTCGTATGCGCCCGCGACGTCAGAGCCGCGTGAGGATGGTCAAGGTGCGCCTGTGGCGGATGTCTTTGGGCCATTGTCGGCTGCGAGGCCTGGGGAGTCGGCCTCCGGGTACGGCGGTTCGGCGGTGCCCGGTGTGTCGCCCGAGGTCGCGGGGTCGCCAGAGGCCTTCGTCTTGAGGGAGGAGGACTATGAACTGGTGAGGCCATTTCTGGAAAGCATGGCAACCCCTTCACAGCATGGCGCATCGCCGGCACTTCCTCAATCTGGCGGACGCGTTGATGTTGCGGTGCCGCCGTGGCCTCCCCCCGCCGGACCATCGTCATCTGCCGCTGCTGCGGAGGCGCCCTCGAGCTTCGGCGGTCGCCGGCTAGTTGAGGATTTCGGACATATCGTCGGTTTGGGCTGGCAGCACGGTACCCAAACGGCCCCGGGCGTGCTGATCCGCGCACTTGATAGAGACAGGCTCCTGCCGAGGCCATTCCAGCCGACAAATTTCTGCATCCACGGTCTGCCCTATACCGCGCACTGGGCAGGAAGACGCGAGGTGGTGACACCAACTAATCCGCTAGGTATTGAAATTATTCTGATTCCGCAGCCTGAACACCACGGATCAGTGCAGGAGCGCCTCGAACCGGTCCCGCGATCTGTGGGAGCGGCATCGTCCGCAGCTAGGGCATCGTCTTCCGCGCACGGCGGTTTGGCAGCGCAGCACGACCTGCCAGACTTCGGATACGCCGTTGCGTTGGATTTTCAGGATGGTGACCAACTCGTTCCCGATGGTCTCTATATTGAACTGCGCCAATGGCAACTCGTGCCGAACGATTCTGCGTCAACGACAAGGCTTGCCATCAGGGGCCAGCTCTACACAGCGCAGTGGATTGGCGACGACCTATATCTTCTCCATCACCCCCGTCCCTGAGCAGCGCAACTGGCGGCAATTTATGGGTTCGCGAGTTCAGCGTTGACAGGCTCTGCAGCCCGGTTAGCTGAAGGGCCTGGCCGCCCTGCCAATGGACTTTCGGCGGGTCTCCGACGGCGCAAAGAGTCTCAAGCCGATGGAGCTATCCCGTAGCTACAAAGAGAGCTCGAAATTGCCCGGACGCTGGCCGGGCCGAATAATCCAAACGTGCTAGGTGCCAACGCCGGATGCCAACTCCTCAAGCAAAGCATTGCGACTTGAGTCCACTACCAGCCGTGACAGTTGATGGGGAGATGCACGCGTGGCAACCGTGATCGGCACACCGGCACGAAAGCCAAATTCAACACTGGCTCAGAAAGAATGAAAATTCCCGCTGAACAGGTAGCGCCTCATTGCGCTGATTTCGTCGCGTCCTCTTTCCCGTTCCGCCCGGACAGCCTGACTCGAGCCCATCGCTGATCACCAAGGGGAACTGATGTCTAGGATTTTGGCTGTTGGGACGGCGTTACCGCCATTTCGCCTCTCGCAGAGCGAGGCCAAGAGACTAGCTGGCCGACACTTCCGATCTAAGACAGATACGCTGGGAAAATATCTCGCAGTCTTCGATCATACGCTTGTCGATGAGCGATTCGTGTGCGTCACGCCCGAATGGTTTCTGAGCGAGCATCGCATCGGTGAGACAAACGACGCATATCTGGCGTGGGCCAAAGAGCTCGCATGTGAAGCGACAGCTCGCTGTCTCGAACGTGCAGACATCAAGCCAGAGCAGGTCGATCGGATCGTATTCATTTCTTCGACCGGGATAGCAACCCCTAGCATCGACGTGGATCTGATCTCGAAATTGGGTTTGCGAAGAGATGTGAAACGGACGCCGGTTTTTGGCCTGGGATGTGCGGGGGGAGCATCGGGAGTTGGCTTGGCAGGAGCGATTTGCCGGGCAACAAAGGAACGTATTCTAGTCGTTACTCTAGAGCTGACGTCGCTGACGTTTCAGCCGAATGATCTCACCCCTAAGAACGTCGTCGCTACAAGCCTTTTTGGTGATGGCGCTGCCACGCTTCTCATCGCCCCAGCTGAAAGCTGTGCAGGCAAATTAGAAATCGTCAAAAGCAGCAGTCTACTTTACCCTGACTCTACTTCTCTAATGGGCTGGCAATTCGGCGAGTCTGGATTTGAGATCGTCGTCTCAGAGCGGATACCATCAATGGTACGCGAACTTATGCCAGATGCGCTGGCCTCGTTGCTAGCGGAGGATAGAATTCATCTTGATCAGGTGAAGAGCTTGGTCTTTCATCCAGGCGGAAGAAAAATATTGGAGGTTTTCGAGCAAGGCCTTGGGAGGCCATCCAAGGACTTCTTTTCCAGCTACGAAACTCTTCGACGTTATGGAAACATGTCCAGCGCAACTGTATTGTTCGTGCTAGACTACGTGCTTGAGCACGAGCCCCAGGCTCCAGGATCGTACGGGATCTTGGCTGCGTTCGGACCGGGATTTTCGGCCGAAATGTCGCTATTGAAATGGACATAAGCGACGGTGTTACCGAGGCGAAATCGACGCCTCGCCAATCAGATCAGCCCTTTAAGTGTAGAGCGCAGGCGCTGAAACAAGAGGTTTCAGCGCGTTTTGTCTTGAGCTGGAAATCATTACGCTCTGTGCCTCGTCCAGAACTGCATGTTAACTGCACAGCGACAGCAGGTTTCCCTTCAGTATTTCTGCCACCAAGCAGCTTCTCCGCGCAATCCTACCTTCAATCGTGCCTCCCCCACACGACCCGTGCGTAGCATGACGAATGACGGGACGGGCTCAACACAACAAGTGAAGAGAGGTGTTTGTAGACTAGTCTAGCTAGGCAACTACAAGAACTCGCAGGTGACGGAAGTCGGCTAAGCAGCCTATCTCGAACATCGACTGGAGCGAGACATGTTACACCGACCGCATGAACGGCCCTTTGATGTGCGGGACCGGCGAGTAATGGTTTCGTTGGGGCCGCTGACGCAACGTCGATATTGTGTCTATCGGTGCCCGTTTTGCTATGTCCAGGCCGGTTTCCTGAAATACGCTGCCTTAGAGATCCCCGACATCGTCGAATGGATCAAGTCGGTTCGTGAGCCGTACGATATCATCTACATAAGTGGTGACACCGATTCGTTTTGCCCTCCGAGAACGGAGAGGGGACTAGCCTTGCTTCGCGCTCTTCTCCAATTCGGCGTCGATCTCCTCTTTACGACGCGGGCTCCCCTCAATGAGGACCATCTGCGCGAACTAAAAGACATAAGTGACTCCTGCAGATCGAAAGGCCGACGCGTCTTCAGCTACGTGAGTGTTGCACAGCTTCATCATCCGCATCTGGAACCGCGTCCTATCCCGTCCCCATATGAACGCATTGCGCAATTGGGTCGCTTCAAAGCCAACGGACTTACTAGCGTGCTGGCTCTGCGCCCATTTCTTCCAAACGTGCCGGTCGAGGAGTACCTCGAGATAGTCAGGCTCGTTCAAACACATGCGGACATTGTTGTTGGCGAAGTCTGGTACGCGGACCAAGCTGGGAAGCTGGATAAACGCGTGTTCCGGGATGCGTCTGCAAACTATCCCTTCACCCTGAAAAAGATGGACTTTGACGAAAACGAAGAGGTTTGGAAGGTGTTTGAAGCTAAAGAGGTTGAAGCGAGCGTGTCACAATTGTGCGCCGACCTTAAGCTTCCGTTCTTCATGCGCAGTAGGCCGGCGATCGAATGGGCTCGCCGCAGTCTTGCGAAATAGGTCTCCTATTCTGGCAACTTGGTAGGTTATGGAAGACCGTTTCTTTATTTCTCGCTTGCCAGGTGTCGTGCAGGAAAGCCACTGCTTCGCCCGCCTTCGACGCAGCAGTAAAGATAGCCCGCTTGTTGGCCTTGAGCATATTCAGCCAATGCACCCGTACCGCGCATGGCCGGCACACAGCTCGGCGCTCAAACCGTAACCGGCAGTCACCATTTGCGTCTTAGACAACAATCCGCAAACACCTAACTCCGACATGAGAGCCTACGCGACAGTCTGGCCCGGCAGAAGACCCGCTAACGGGCTCTCACTCATCACTGCGGAGGGCCGGGGATGCGACCGGCGCCTTTCCTTTGTTGCTGAGCGCCAGCAAATCACGCGTTCGCCCAGCAGAAAGAAGTCAAGGCTAAGTCATTCACTTTGGAGTGCGAATCGGCAGCGAGCATGATCCGGCCCCGAAAGGGCCGCGTTAGGTCGAAGTGTGGAGCGGTTGCCCTCGCGCCAAACGCGAACGCTTGTGCGCGGAGATTATGCTCAAACAACAACCTAAAGCGCGAAGACGATTCCTCCTAATCTCATCGCGCTTTAGGCGCGAGGCTGGGCAGTTCGGAAGCAATCGATCGTGCTAGGCCCAAACCCGGACTTTAGATTCTCGGCATCAGCGCAAGCCGTTCAATCGATCTCGCCCGCATGCAGTAGGGCGGCGAGCCGGCGCCGACCTTCGTCCATCGCTCCCGACCAATTCCCGAGCCCTTCCTGCACAACGACTGCGAACGATGGGTACCAGAGCGGCTTTCCGTTGTCCTGAGCCCAGTACCAAGGATAGCCGTTTGGCACGAAGACGACGCCGGGAATCCCGAGCGCCCCCGCAATATGGACCGCGAAGCTGTCGGGTCCGACCACCGCGTCGAGATTAGCGATCGCTGCGATTAATTCGGCTGGGCTGTCGACGTGCGCACCAGCATCGATGGGGCGACACCATCGCGTCATGTCGTGCCGTTGCGCGTCGGTCATCAAACTGACCGGCGTGATGGAGGCGGGGAGCGTAGCGGCGATCTGTTCCATGGATAGACCGAGAACACCACCGTCCCAGACGATGCCGACCAAGGGCCGTGCAAATCCGGCCAGAGCGTTGCGCCATTTGGCAAAAAACTCTGAATCCGGTCGCAGATAAGGGATGCCATCGGCAATGTTGCGAGAGTCGATCGGAAGTATGCGCAATAGGGATTGAAGCGGGGTGGTGGAGAGCCCAGACTTTGGCTCCTCTGAAATGACCTGCTCAGCCAGGCTGGTAAGAACTGCTTGGTAATGTGGCTCCGCTACGACCCGTACGACTTGCTGGCTCGCCAGCCGACGCAAAAGGCGAACGAGCGCCACGAATTCGAGTACGCAAGTTGTCGGCGGCACAAAAACCGGCGTCACAAGAGGCAATGCGATCGGCTCGGGCGTCGGGAAGCGACCGACCGTCAGTTCAAGGGTCGTCTTCAGGCACCTTGCCGTTTCATCGTCGGGGCGCGTGCGCGCGACGTGGCTGGCAAGCGTGAGGGCGTCACTAAACCGGCCGACAAGCTGCAGCGTGCGCGCCAGAACAAGCGCGGCGGAAAGATCGGATTTGCGGGTGCGTACGAAGAGCGTGAGCTCTGTAATGCCCCGATCTACCTCACCTCTGGCGATCGTGACGCGGGCCAGGATTTCGCGTGCGCCAAGATGGGTCGGCGCATAGGCAAGCAACTTCCTGCAAGTGACCTCCGCTTGCGGCCAAAGTCCGGCCGCGGCCCGGCAATAGGCCAGATGCAGAAGCCCGGCCGTATCGAGCGGGGCCCGTAAATGCACCCGTTCCGCAAGACTCAGCGCTTCGTGGAAGCGGCTCCGTTCAAGCAAGAGTACCGACAAGTTGCGCAGCGTATCGGGATCGTCCGGGGCAAGTTCCAGGGCACGAAGAAAGGCAGCCTCGGCCGATGTGCAGTCACGCAAGGCGAGATCGATGGCTCCAAGTTGCAGGAAGGCTCGCGCATTGGCAGGCTCGCGTTTTAGAGACGCCTCCGTGATCGCGCGCGCTTGCGTAATATCGCCTCGGCACAGCAGAGCATGAGCGAGGGCGAGCTTGATGTCTTCGTTGTGTGGGACGAGCGCCGCCGCGCGTTCCAGACAGATCACCGCCTCGTCGAAGCGGCCGAGCAATTCATGAGCGGTGCCGAGATTAGTAACGAGGCCAGCGTGCTCAGGATAGAGAGTTGCCGCTTCCGCCAGCATCTCGAACGCAAACTCGATCCGCCGACGCGCGAGCGCCAGTGTCGCCTTTGCATTGAGCACATCCGGATCGTTCGTTATGATGCTGACATCGTTCAGCAGCGCCTCCGCATCATCAAGACGGTTGGCGGCAATGAACTCCTGCGCCGTTCTAAGGCGGTCTTGCCAGGTCGGAGCCGGAAAGCTAGTGGTCCGCATGCTCGCTATGCGACCGTCACCCGCTTGCCGTCGAGGCGGAGATCCCCGGTCACGGCAATAACCTTGCTATGCGCCGTCTCGGAGGCAATGCCGGTCACCGTAACCGCCTGGGTTTCGGTTTGCAGCGAGTCGATACGGTCGATGATGGCGATCCGTTCGACTGCCTTTACCGTAAGCGAATCGGCGCTCGCTTCTTGGATGCGTGTCACGCTGCGGAAACGGTCCGCAATCAAGCTGTAAAGCCTGCCAATCCAGGTGGCCTTGTCCGCGAGCACGGCAAACAGTTTAGTCTGCAAATCGATAGTATCGGCGCGCAGGGACATTCGTTGACGCCCGGCGATAGCGATGGTGTTGCCAGCGATCGATATATTGCCTCCAGACGGCAAAGCAATGGTCGCGCAACTTGACGTCCTCCGCTCGAGCACGGCCAGAACGAAGACTTGCCCCGCATTGCTCAACACCAACACGAGGTCCTGAGTAATCGGCCGAACCAGGCAGCCGAAAGCCACTGTCGCCGCATGACGGGCGCCGGCAACTTCCACCTCCGACGCTACGCCATTTTCATCGACTGTCACGACGCGGGCAGTGTGGTGGCCAGACTCAAGCAGACGCTCGGTTGTCGCCAAGAGGTCAGCGTTTGCGGTGCGGAAAGCCATTGTCATTTTCGAACTCCTGCTGGCTACAGGTACAGTAGCGTGCGCCAGTTTTGAGTCTTATACCGACCGGTCGCGCTCTCGACATCGCACACTCTGTTGACAACCTGGTGCTCATCGGAGCTCAATTCGCTACGTTGAACTTGTGCGTCTGCGACCTGCACTCGCGTTTCGCACCACGTCCCGTCGAGCTTGACCTTTTTCACGTCAGCATCGTCCACCACCTTGAGATAGGTCTCCTTGACGTAACGGATGTCAGAATCAGTGACCTGCACGTTGTATCCACCGATGATCCTGGTCACATTTCCAGTGACTTTGTTGCATTCGTTGCCGACCGTCAGCGTATTTGCAAAGAGGAATCTGATCGAGCAGTTGCCGCCGCGGCTGATTGAAAGGTTGTAGCCCTGCCGGATGGAGATTGCGGCGCCGAGGAACGCAGCTACACTGAGGCCCACAGCCGCAGTAACGTTTGCGCCCGCAACGCATGTCACTTTGGCGCCGTTGTAGATTTCCATAGCCGAGCCGTGTGTGGTCCGTTTCGAGTTGCCGTGAGTGGTCTCCGACATGTTGCCCTTGGCGGTCTGCTTGTAATGCAACGCGGTCATACTGATGTCGCCCGCGCTGCCGTCGCCACCGGCGCTGATCGATACGTCGTTCTGCGCCGAGACGTCATAGGTGCCGTTTAAGACCGTATATCTGGCGTCGCCGTTCCTCACCTCGGTCGTGTGGCCGCGACCAATTTTCATGAGTGCAGCGCCATCGGCGGTTACCTGGAAGTCCTTCTTGGTGAAGGCAAGTATACCAGCGTGGTTGCTTTCGTGTGTGGTTGAATTTTTGTCGCTAGTTGTGGTGAGGTCGGTGACAATTTCCTCCTCGCCGACCGAATAAGCGCCGAGGCGCAGATAGCTCGAGCTCGTCAGGGGAGAGCTTGGTGTTTCGGGGACGAAAAATCGGGCGTAGGCATCCGGCATGGTGGCTCCTCAATTATTCGGTTGTCGGCGTTTTAGCGCAGCGCCATGAATCGCGTTTGGGAGGGGGATATCGACAGTCCGAATGTGTTTGGGTTGGAACCATTCTGCTTGGTTGGCATCGCCATCTTGGTTGCCGGCGGGCCACCGATAAACAAGTTGGTCGATCCCTTCATGGCGCGGCCTGGACCCATGACGGTGCCGGACATGACGCCGAGGGCCACACCCGCGTTGTCGCCCGTGGATGACGCACGCACCGTCGTCATGTTATGCGCCGGCATACACATGAGCAGGCAACGAGATTGGGTGGGCATGCCCAACGTGTTCAGATTGATATTTGGATAGGGGCTCGGCGCGACGGCGGGACCGACCGGTGTGTTGCATACGTCGGGAAAGCCGAGATCCTGCGCTGACATCGGGCCGTTGGCATGGACGAAGGACATTGTTCAAAACTCTCTATTGAAGGGGATCACGCAGCTGGCGTCGTAGAGTTCGGCGATGGCGCGTTCAGGTACCGTTGGCAGGGCGCTACCACGTGTGCCCACGAACAGGCTGCCTTCAGTCGACGCGCAATGAAATTCGGTGCGTAGAAAGTGCGTCCCGGAGAAGTCGCTGCCATCAACCTTGGCATGGTGCATTAGCGCATAGGGCATGTCGGCACCGCGAAATGAGGCGGACTTGGCGTACGCACGCGTGAATACGGCCATCTCCAGTGTTGTCTTCGAGAGATCGCAGCCGTCGAGGCGCGCTTCCAAGAAGATGCATTGCCCCAAATTGGCGCTTCGCAGGTTGGCCACTTGCAGGTCGGCTTTTGCAAATAGTGTGTTCGAGGCGGTGGCGCGCGAGAGGTCTGCACCGATGAGGCTGGCGCCTGACAGAATTGAGCCGGAGAGGTCTACACCGGACAAGTTGGTGCCGTTCAGCTTAGCACCGCTCAAGTTCGCGCGCGTCAGCGTCAGGCCTCTCAGGTCTCGCTCGGACAGATCGCATTCCGCGAACAGGATGGTGTCGCATCGCATGCCTGTGAGACTCGCACTGCGCAAATCGGCCTGGGTGATGGCGGCGTTTGTGAGTGTGGCGCCGTCGAGCACAAGATCGGTCAGGTCGCAGTCCATGATGGCGCTTTGCGACAGGGTGGCGCCACGCAGGAGGGCGCAGGCCAGCACGCAGCGCATCGCTGTCGTTTGGTTGAAGCGCGTCTCGCTGAAGTCGCTGCGGCTGAGATCCGATGACATCAACGTCGACTGGACGAAAGTCGCCCCTCGCCAGTTGGAATCGCCTGCGCAGCAATTGATAAACGTGCATTTGTCGAAGTAAGCTTCGGTGAATAAAACGCCGCTGAAGTCGCAGTCCTGAAAAGTCATTCCAGTCAGGGAGGAGCTGATGAAGTTGCTGTTGCGAAAGGAGGAGCTCAGCACCATACCTTCGCTCAGGTGCAATCGCGACAGTGTTGCGCCATCGAGATCGACTCGGCGTACCGGGACGCGGTGGGCGATCGATTGCAACAAGAGATCAATTGACATGGCGAGGAACCATAAGGACAGTACGGTCGACATTCGCGTCGCTCAAATCTGCGGCGAGCAATGTCGAATCCATCAGGTCGGCACCGTAGAGATTTGCATTGCGCAGGCTGGCGCCGGCCAGATCGGCCTGATTGAGATGTGCCTCGAGCAGGTTGGCGGCATAGAAGTCGCAGCCGCGCAGATCGTTGCCGGTGAAGACCGCACCTTTCAGCGAAGTCATTCGGAAGGTCGAACGCAACAGAGTTGACTTACCGAAATAGACCCCGTTAAGCCGCGCTCTATTGAAGTCCGTACCGGTGATGTCGGCGTCCTGAAAGGAAAGCGCGTCCGCGCTGCTGCGGTCGAAGCGGGCGTCGCGCAGATCGATTTCGCCGATGAAGCTGACCTGGTCGAATTCCGAGGCACTGAAATCGAGTTGCGGCGCAGCTACTTTGAGGAAGCAGGTTTGCTCGAGGCGAGCGCCGGAAAAATTCGCACCAGAAAGCGACAAGTCCATGAACTGTGTTCGCTGGAGGACGGCGCCCTGCCACGCGCTGTTATCCAGGGCAGCTTGAATGAAACCACATTGATGCAATTGCGCAGAACGGAACGTTGCACCGATCAACGGGAGATGTAACATTTGTAGATCGGCGAGACGTGCCTGGTCGAAGGACGCACCGACCATCCGTGCACCAAGAACATTGGTACGTACAAGCCGCCCGCTTGCGAAACGCGTTCCGCGGCAGTCGGCTTCGCCAAGATTGGCATCAGTCAGGTCGGCCGTGCTTAAATCAGCGTTGATGAGCACTGCGCCAGCAAGCGTGGCCTTCATAAAATTTGCACCGACAAAGTTGGCCCCGTTCAACTTGGCGCGTTCGAGAAAGGCGCCGGAGAAATCCGCTTTGGGGAATTGTCTGCCGGAGAGGTCGGCCCCGGCAAGATCGCGGCCGGCGAGCGTGCGCCCGCTGCGGAATTCTTCCTCAACGACCTCGCCCAGCGCGCGCGCCACGGCTGGAGCCAGCGCCGATTGAGGTTCGAGCGGCTTGGGTGAGGCCAGCCTGACTGCGGCCATGGCGGTCGCGAGCTGGCTTTCCGCTTGATCGATCTCAGTCCGAAGGACGGTGACCGCCTCCTTACTTTCCCTGACGGCTGCGTCCAGCGCCACTTCGGTCGTATCGGCGGGCGGCGGCTGATCGGTCCCGAGCAAGGCCTCGAACGGCGCGCGACCATCGCCGGCTAACGACGGGAGGGCGTCCCTGAGCGCCGCCTCAGCATCGGTGAAGGCCGTGCGCAGACGCTGCACGACTTCAGCGGATGCACCATTGTTCTCGATCTGCGCCGTTATCTCATCAATGGTCGTTGGCGGCGGCGGTCGGCACTTGACGGGCTGGGCTTCCTCCGGCAGCGCAAGTGAAGGGACGTCGGGCGGTGAAAAAGCGTCCTCGGATAACGCGGCTCGTACCGACTCAAGCGGTCTGCCAGCCGGCAGGCCAAAGAAGCGAGCATGCGCAAGTTCGAATTGCTTATGGTCATCGACCAACGGTGTTGCAGCGTCAACAATCTCTCCACGCCAGTCCTTCGCCCGCGCGAGCTGAGCTTCGAGCTCGCGCACGAGGGGCGGCTCAACCTCCGGCGGCAGGGCAGTTAATGAGGGGATTTGCTCAATGCTTGCGTCCATCGCGTGCGCAGCGTCCATGCTACCGATCGCGGCAAGCAACGCGTCGATATCGGTCGATACGGCATCGTCGCCGGAAATCTTTTCATAGGCCGCGCGCACGGGCTCGCATTGAGCAGCGAGCTTGTCGATGTCGGAGCTGGCCTTGTCGTAGACAGTCTCCACCGCGTCGAGGATCTCGGCTAAATCGATATCGCCGCTTTCGAGTTCCTCGGGCAACAATTCGGGAATACTTGATGGTTCAATGGACGGTGTCTCGATTGTAGGACGCAGCACAGGAGGAAGGTCGACACGGGCGAGTTCCTGATCGAGCGCCCAGCGCCTGGAGGCCTGCTGCCGCGCTGCACGCTCTTTGGCCAATTCTTCTCGCCGTGCCGCGCGACGCCCCCGTTCGGCAGATGAAAGCTCGGGCGTGAGTTGATGTTCCGCAAAGGCGTAGCGCGCGGCGGTTCTCGGATCGAGACGCAGCCGCCTGACATTCAGATAATGGTCTGTCGACCGCGCAGGGTCGCTCTGCCGCTCGTAGGCGACCATAATGTCGGCAACGTCGCTACCGTCAATTTCCTGCACGGCAATCGCGGCGCGGTAGATCATGACGCCACGGCGGGCACCGGCGAACAGCCACAGCGTATCGATGCGCATCTGAAGTTCGCTGACGGCGCGCGCCGGATCGCTCCAGCCGATGAAGCAGCGCACGCGAAACGCCGGTAGGTGGCCTTGGATCGACGGCTGTTCAGAGGAGAAGTTTTGCAGCACGTACGGCTCTCCGCCGCAAAGAAAGCCGCTTAAGCGCTGGTCTGGCGGTGCGAATAGGAAGAGGCGCGGATCGACATCAAGTGCGAGCGCAGGAGCGACCGATTTCAGCCACGCGGTGTCGTAGGTGCCGGCGTACCGCAGGCGCTCTTTACAGTCGAGTGCCATTGGTCCGAACGCAGCGGGCTGCGCCGCTATCTCGATGAACTGAACCGCGTTCTCGGGATCCTCCACGTTGGGTAGCGCCACCAGCTCGCCAGCCATGCTGCGGCTAAGGGCGTCGTGGCCAATGCCGGTCGGGTTCGAGCGATGTCCGCCCCCGCCGAAGGCGCGCTGCCGCGTCAGCGGCATCTGCCGGAAAGGTTTGGCAGCTGTTGGTCGCCAGCCGGAGGTCGTCATCTGCCAATAACGATCGCCAGTCACCAGAAGGCGCTTCTGCATCGGTCCGAGCGACCATCCTAACATCATGCGCTGGGTCGGCCGTCCCCCGGGCGCCGCCGCATGTCCACCGATGAGCACTTCCGCTTGTGGCTTGGGCATGCCGATGTCAAGCGGGCTGCCGGGCGGAAGCTCTTTCGCGCCCATTACCCAAAGCTCCTGCTCGCCTTCCAGACGGTCAGCGCGTGGGTTGGCAAGATCGAACATTGCGAAGACGGAAATGATGAGGCTTGCCCCGCGAGGGCGGCGCTCGCATTTGGTCAGCAGACCGAGCGTTCGGGGCTTTATAAGAATGGGCATGAGTGCGCCCCGCTAAATGTCCCACATCGCAACCTTAGTTCTCCGGCGTGACAGAGTTACGAATTGATCTGTTGTCACGGCGCGGTCAATTGACGCGCCTGGCAGCCGTCCGCCCGGGGAGGGCATCGTGCGATTGCGTGCAACATTTTTCTTCGAACAGCTGCCGCGATAATCGCGGGAAACGAAGTCGTTTCGCGGACACGACCACCTGTCCGTGTCCCGTTTCTGACAAACGCACAACGCCTGTCGTGTTCGAAACAGCGATCGTGGTCTGCCGCGCGTCTTCGATCAAAGTGGGGTCGGGAGCCTCAGTCGTCCTTCTGAAGGGAAAGATCTTGCCTGCATATTTTAGCAACGACTGACCGGCTTCGTTTCAAACAACGTTTGCACGTGCTCTCTTCGCGCGTTCAGTGGCTGGCTTTGTGTCCACAGCAGACAGTCCACGCTCGCGATATCCGCGACAGAGTCAGATTAAGTGCTTGCGAGTACCGGCCTACAACGGCCACGAAAATATCATGGCAGCGCGCACCACACTTCGTGCAGTAAGAAAACGCGTTATCACGCCGGACGAGGAAGCTCGGTCTCTCAACACTGCGCTGGCGCAATCAAAATAGTTCGCGTGTTTCAGTATTTGAGTAACTTGCACCTCGCGAGAGCGGGGGTGAATACAGCAGAACGACAAATGCCGCGCTCTTAGTCGATATCCGACGGGTCAATTAAGACAGCGGCAAACGCTCTAGCAGCGCGGGGTCCATGCTGCGCTGCTAGTGCGGGGACGTGGCGACGGCGGTGGCCCGGATCGAACACCTGATTCATCGGTACGGCATCCGCGCCCATATGGCACCGCCGCACTCGTCATGGCCTGCTGATCGCGGAAGCTCATTGATCGCGACTCTGCCGGCCGCTACGGTAAATTGAATCTGACTCGTCGATATCACGTACATTCCGACTGCGGAGGGGGTGGGTGTACCTTGGCCGTGATCATGGACCTCTTCAGCCGCAAGATCGTCGGTTGGGCGAGGCTGGTTCACAAGCTGGTCAAACTCGACTCGGGCGCATAGAGGAGCAGGCAGCAGTCTCCTCAGAGAGCCAGTCGTCGATCGGTCGATGGGGTAAATCGCACCATGTCTGGCGTCGGATGGCGGGCACGCGGAGGGGATGAGATCGTTTGCGGTTGTCCGGTCAGGGCGGCCTTTTCAATTGCGATTAGTGCGCGCAAGTCCGCCAATCCCTCGTCGCCATCAGCCTCGGGCGGCGTTCCAGCCTCGATGCACGCTGAAAAGTACTCCACCTGCGCACCAAAATGGTCGATTTGTGGGAAGTGGGTTTCGCCGACCTCGCCGCCACGGCGCAGGCGCAATCTTGTTGCCGTCTCGAACCTGAAGCCTGGGTCGAGTTCGAGATCGCCCGTTGTTCCGACGACCCGATAATTGTCGACGACTTCCGCCCCGAAGCTGGCGACGAATTGCGCTAAACCGCCGGAGGGAAAACGCAACATAGCTGCGACGGACGCTTCCACCTCGCGAAAGCGCGGATCATCAGTCGGTCGGTGCGCCATCGCCATGGCCTCGATCGGCTCTTCTGCAAAGATGTGACGAGCGGCATTGATGCAATAGACACCGACGTCCTGCAGTGGTCCACCCCAACTCGCGGCCTTCAGTCTGTGGTTGCCTGCCGCCGTCTGGAAACTGAAAACCGATTGAAAGAAAAGTGGTCGACCGATCGCGCCGCTGCGGATGTGCTCGAGGATCGCGACGGTTCCAGGTTCATTGTGGAGCCTATACGCGGTCATCAGAAACACGCCAGCTTCGCGCGCAGCGGCGATCATGGCGAGTGCATCTTGTTCGCTGGTAGCTAGCGGCTTCTCCACCAGGATGTGCTTGCCGGCTCGAGCTGCGCGAATAGCGTAGTCCGCATGCAAGTGGTTGGGTAGAGCGATGTACACAGCGTCGACGTTAGTGCTCCCCAAAAGGGCATCGTATCCGCTATAGTCGACGATCCGGCCAATACCATAAAAATCCGCCAACTTGGCGGCCTTGTCCCGATCGCCGGTCACGATCGCGGTAACCCTTGAGTTTGTGGACTGTCCGACACCTGGCAGAAAGGCTTGTTGCGAGATCGAGCCCGCGCCGACAACTGCATAATTGATCATCGTTTCCTTTCACATAGCTCGCATCGGATTGCGTGGGAGGCCGATAGAATTCCGTTCAGCCTCTTCACCTTCTACCTGTCAGTCATACAGCGACGTGGCCCATTCAGAAGATGCCACGCCATTTCCGGCGAGAGCTCGGCGACTTGCTCCGCGACGGCCGAGGCGACATAGGTGTCCCATACGTTCGGCCGACCGGAAGTGCCGGCTTTCGCTGCGCTGACCCATTCAGCCATCTGCCGGCGGTACATTTCCTCAAACCTCCGCAGCACCCAATTGTCTGGATACAAAAGATCACCGGGCTGTCTCTGTTGAAGAGCCGAAGCGATGCTGCAGCCAGCGACTACCGTGCCTTGCCGACCGATCAATTCGACAGGAACGTGATGGCCGCAGCTGGCGTTCATGAAAACCTCGGCTGATCTCGTTCTTGTCGGTTTTCATCGAGATCGCGAGGGGGTCACCGCTGGGCCTACCCTCCACGTGCGCAGAAACCATCTTCGATTCCAACGGCCAACCGCTGACGTTGATCGCGTGGACCCACGAATTCGAGACGGCCGCCCGACCGATAGACCAC
>NZ_JBBIAM010000088.1:0-41084 GCF_054185185.1 Bradyrhizobium sp. UFLA05-153 | reverse complement strand
GCCTCGACACGGGCCGCGTGATGCGGGTGCATTTGCCCATTCATCACTGTTTCCTCCCGATGGCAGTCTAGATGCTGCCGGCGTAGCCCGATTGATCTGCGTCAATCCTGAAAATGCCGCGCGCAAGAAGGCATGAACCCGCACCGCCGTTGCCGTCAAGACGGAAGTGCCGCATCCACTTACGACCTTCGACATAGGCGCAAAAAACCGAATAACACCGCACCGTAGCAAAAGTTGGAACGCGCGTTTCACGCGGCGATCGAAAAACAGAATAGAGCGCAAACAGCGCGTCACCTATGCTGGAAGCATCAAGAGACTTTCAGCAGGAGCCGTCGTGACCAGCCCGTTCTCACTCTCAAGACGTTCCCTGCTCGGCGCGCTAGCAGGCGGACTCGTTGCGGGCAGCGCGAAAGCGCAAGGCAAGCCGGCAGAGATCGATCTCAGCGGCGTCACGCTGCGCGTCGCCTATTACAAGGGCGGCTGGCCCGCCCTGCTCCGGGCTGCCGGCGAAGACAAGACGCCCTACAAGATCGACTGGAAGGAGCTCAACAACGGCGTGCTGCATATCGAGGCGCTGAACAGCGATGCGCTCGATCTCGGCTCGGGCAGCGAAATTCCTGCCATGTTCGCCGCACGCAAGAACGCCAGCGTGCGCTTCATCGCAGTCACCCACGAAGACCTCAACACCCAGGTCACCGTCGCGGCCAGGGACGCGCCGATCCATTCGATTGCCGATCTCAAAGGCAAGAAGGTCGGCTACGTCCGCGCCACGACCGCGCACTATTTCCTCGCCAAGCAGCTCGAGGAAGCGGGCCTCTCCTTCAACGACATCGAGGCCATCAACCTGACGCCATCGGACGGCTACTCGGCCTTCTCCTCCGGCAAGCTCGATGCCTGGGCGATCTACGGCTACAACGGCCAGCTCGCGATCTCCAAACAGGGCGCGCGCCTGCTCAAGACCGGCGTCGGCTATCTCTCCGGAAATTTTCCGATCTATGCCAATCCGAAGGCGATCGACGATCCGTTGCGGCATGCGGCGCTCGCCGACTTCCTGCTGCGGATCCAGCGCGCCTATGCCTTCGCCAACAAGAATTTCCAGGTCTATGCGACGGCGCAGGTCGCGGAAACGCATCTGCCGATCGAGGACATCCTCGATCAGTTCGCCCATCGCAGCGCCGATTTCTCACTCGTCGGCGTCACGCCGGATGTACCGGAGACCCACCAGAAAGTGGCCGACACTTTCCTCAAGCTCGGCGTGCTCGACGCGCAGACCGACGTCGCAAAATTCTGGGACACGAGTTTCAGCGACGTCCTCGCCAAGGGGGCGGCGCAGCTGGCGACACTCTAGTTCGAATTGTTCATCCGCACGAGATCGTGCGGATTGACGAACTGGAGCTGGAAGCGCGCGCGCTCGTCCAGCATGTCGGGGTCGATCTTTTCCGAGCGCAGCAGCGACACCCGCTGCTCGCCCTCGGCGCGCTCGCGCTTCAGCCGCGCAAGCTCGCTGGTCAGAGCGATGATCTCCTGGTCGAGCTCCTGGCGGGCGTTGAGGCCGTATTTGCCGGTATAGGCGTTGATGCCGAAATAGCCGACGATCGCGGCCGCCATGGTGTAGAGGGCCAGGCCGGTCAGAATCGATTTCAGGCGCGCACGGGTGACCATGTCCGGCAAGATGGGACAGGTTGGTTAAGGGAACGCTAATTTGGGAGCGCCCTGCCCGACTACCAGACCCTCATGGTGAGGAGGCCGCGTAGCGGCCGTCTCCGGACGATGCTACGCATCGCCGGGAGAACCATGAAGGCCCGGGTCTTCCCCGCGGCCATCCTTCGAGACGGCGCTTCGCGCCTCCTCAGGATGAGGATCTATAACGCGGCCGCAGGCGTCTCACTCAGCCCTGATGCTTGGCGACGTGCGCGGCGAAGGCGTCGATGTACTGCTGGAGCACGGTCTTCAGCGAGTCCTTGGTCAGGTTGCCTGCGGCGTCAAAGGCGTCGCCGACTGCGTTCAGATAGGTCTCGGGCTGCTGCATGATTGCCCCCGCAATGCCCGGCAGGATGTTCTGGAGCGTTTTCGCGGCACTCACTCCACCCTGCGGACCCGGCGAGTTGGAGACGATGCCGACCGGCTTGCCGTTGAACGAGCTCTTGCCATAGGGCCGCGAGGCAACGTCGATGGCGTTCTTCAGGGCGCCCGGGATTGCGCGGTTGTATTCAGGCGTCACGAACAGGACGCCGTTCGACTTCTGGAGCTTTTCGCGGAAAGCCAGCCAGTCGGCGGGCGGGGCGCCCTCGAGGTCCTGGTTGAAGAACGAGATACCCGCCGGCGTGATGACCTCGAGCTTGAGGGACGCCGGCGCGAGCTTTGCGAGCGCGTTGGCGATCTTGAGCGAAAAGCTTTCCTTGCGCAGGCTGCCGGCGATCGTGACGATGTTGTAGGCCATGGTTGTCCTTGAACCTCTAAGCGGGAAACAGGCCGGCGCACTTAATCCACCTCCGCGGGAGGATGCAAGTGCATGAACCGTTTCGATTTGGAAACGCAGCGTTTCGCAAAAGCGACCAGTCGCCCAAAACAATCGGGCCGCCAGGCGGCGGCCCGATCAACTGACTCTAAGAACCGAACCGATCAGATCGTCGGATTCCAGGCCGACGGGATCAGACGATATTTGGCACCATCCTTCTCGACGTGGCCGACCGACGGGAAGGTGAAGTGGAAGCCGACCACCGTCGCCTTCTCTGCTGCCGCCATGTCGTAGAACTTGTGGCGGGTCTCTTGCGCCATCGCGGCATCGGTGTCGAACACGACATGCCAATCCGGATTGCGCAGGAAGAATTCCGGGATGTTGGTGACGTCGGACTGGATCAGGACCTTTGCGTTGCCCGAGGCAACCGCGAACGATGTGTGACCCGGGGTATGGCCGGGCGTCGCGATCGAGGTGATGCCCGGCGCGACCTCCTTGCCCCACTCATACTTGGTCACCTTGGACTCGATGCCGGCAAAGGTCTTCTTCACGTTGGCGAAGTAGTTCTTCATCATGTCGCTGGAAGCTTTGCCGGCGTTCTCCTCGCTCGCCCAGAACTCCCAATCCTTGGCCGGCACCATGATCTCGGCGTTCGGGAACGCGATCGAGCCGTCCGCCGCGCGTATGCCGTTGGTGTGGTCGGGGTGCAGATGCGAGAGCAGGACGATGTCGATGCTCTTGGGATCGACGCCGGCCGCCGCGAGGTTTTGCAGCGTGCGGCCGACCGCGCCCTTGCTCGGCTCGAGATTGGCGACGCCGTTGCCGGTGTCGATCAGCACGAGCTTGGAGCCGGTGTTGATGAGCTGCGGGTTGAACGGCACCGTCACCATGCCCTTCGGCATGTAGGCCGCATCGCCTGCGGCCAGTGCCTCGTCCTTCGGCACGTTGGTGACGAACTTGTCCGGCATCGGGAAGGTTCGCGCCCCGTCGTTGATCGAGGTGCACTCGAAGGAACCGACCTTATAGCGATAGAAGCCCGGCGCCTGCGCGCCGGTTTGCGGCACTGCGGCATCGGCAGACGTCGTGCCCAGGCGCGAAAGGCTGGCCGCACCGAGGGCGGCGGCGCCGGCAAGCAGGTGACGGCGGTTGAGTTCGGTCATGGGAATGTCCCCTTCTGAGCGTTGCGGTTTTTCCCGCTTTCAATTGCGGCGCGAATGTTCTCCCCCGCCGCTCAGAAGGCAAGACCTTCTTTGGTCACGACCGTTCCAGCGTCACGCAAATTTATTTGGGTTGATGAGGAATTTTTCGCCGGTCGCCCGTTTGGCGAACACCGCAATGTTGGCCGGATCGAGCACTTCAGGAAGCGACACGACCTTGGTGTAGTGGCTGGCGAACGTCGTCTTCAATTCGCTCGCGACACGTTGGCGCAAGCGTCCGATTTCCGCGGGACCGATCTTCATCAGGAACGGGGTCAACAGCCAGCCGCCGACACCCCAGGCCATGCCGAAGCCGGGCGGCAGCTCGATCGGCCGCGTGTCGAGCATGCCATAGACATAGACCTGCTTGTGCACGCTGGAGCCGTAGCGGCTGTACTCCTTGGCGGTCTTGTTGATCGCGACTTCCATGCACCTCAGGATGTTGCCGGCGAGCCTGCCGCCACTGATGGCATCGAAGGCGATGGTGGCGCCGGTCTCGACCAGCGCATTAGTGAGATCGTCAAGGAAGCTCGGCGCGGTGGAATCGACGACGTACTTGGCGCCGATCTTGTGCAGGATGTCGGCCTGCTCCTTGCTGCGCACGATGTTGACCAGCGGGATGCCGTCCTTGATGCAGATCTTGTTCAGCATCTGTCCGAGATTGGAGGCGGCCGCGGTGTGCACCAGCGCCTTGTGGCCTTCGCGCCGCATGGTCTCGGTCATGCCGAGCGCGGTGAGCGGATTGACGAACCAGGACGCGCCCTCCGCCGCGGTCGTGTCCTCAGGCAGCGGCTGGCAGTCCCTCGCCTTCAAGGTCCGGTACTGCGCGTACATCGCGCCGCCGATCATCGAGACCGTCTTGCCCATCAACGCCTTCGCGGCGTCCGACGAGCCGGTCCTGATGACGACGCCGGCGCCTTCGTTGCCGACCGGCAGGGACTGGTCGAGCCGCGCCCCCATCGCCTGCATCGCGGCGTCAGGCACTTTGGCGGTGATGACGGGAGCATCCTTCGTCCCCGACGCCTTCGCCGTGCTCATGTCGGCAGCGCCGACCAGCAAACCGAGATCCGACGGGTTGATCGGCGTCGCCTCGACGCGAACGACGACCTCGTCCTCGGCAGGCTCGGGGGTCGGCACGTCGACCAGCGAGATTTCGAGTTCGCCGCTCTTCTTGATCAGCGAACGCAACTGGAGTCCGTTTCCGCCGTCGCTCATGTCGACCTCCCCTTTTTCTGTTAGGTGCTTACGCCAGCGCCTTCAGCGCCGCCTTGCCGGGATAGACGGCCTGCTTGCCGAGCTGCTGCTCGATGCGCAGCAGCTGGTTGTATTTGGCGGTGCGATCCGAGCGCGCAAGGGAGCCGGTTTTGATCTGGCCGCAATTGGTGGCGACGGCGAGATCGGCGATGGTGGAATCCTCGGTCTCGCCGGAGCGATGCGACATCACGGAGGTGTAGCCGGCCTTGTGCGCCATCTCGACGGCGGCGAGCGTCTCGGTCAGCGTGCCGATCTGGTTGACCTTGATCAGGATCGAGTTGGCGCGGCCCGCCTTGATGCCTTCGGACAGGCGCTTGACGTTGGTGACGAAGAGATCGTCGCCGACGAGCTGGCACTTCTTGCCGATGAGATCGGTGAGCTCCTTCCAGCCGTCCATGTCGTCCTCCGACATGCCGTCCTCGATCGTCACGATCGGATAGCGCGACACGAGGTCGGCGAGATATTTGGCCTGCTCGGAGATCGAGCGGGTCTTGCCCTCGCCTTCATAGACGTATTTGCCGCCCTTGAAGAACTCGGTCGAGGCGCAGTCGAGCCCGAGCACGACGTCGGAGCCTGCCTTGAAGCCAGCCTTGCCGATCGCGTTCATGACGAATTCGAGCGCGGCGTCCGCCGACGGCAGGTTCGGCGCAAAGCCGCCCTCGTCGCCGACATTGGTGTTGTGACCGGCCTTCTTCAATTCGGACTTCAGCGTGTGGAAGACTTCCGCGCCGTAGCGCAGACCTTCGGCGAAGCTGGTGGCGCCGACCGGCAGGATCATGAACTCCTGAAAGTCGATCGGATTGTCGGCGTGCACGCCGCCATTGATGATGTTCATCATCGGCACCGGCAGGACCCGCGCCGAAGTGCCGCCGACGTAACGATAGAGCGGCATGTCGAGCGATTGCGCAGCCGCCTTGGCGCAGGCGAGCGAAACGCCAAGGATGGCGTTGGCGCCGAGACGGCTCTTGTTCGGCGTGCCGTCGAGATCGATCATGACCTGGTCGATCTGGACCTGGTGCTCGACATCCATGCCGCTGAGCGCCTCATAGATCTCGCCGTTGACGGCGCCGACGGCCTTCGAGACGCCCTTGCCGAGATAGCGAGCCTTGTCGCCATCGCGCAGTTCCACCGCCTCATGGGCGCCTGTCGAGGCGCCCGAGGGCACTGCGGCGCGGCCGAGCGAGCCGTCTTCCAGCACGACGTCGACCTCGACGGTGGGATTGCCACGGCTATCGAGAATTTCGCGGCCGATGATGTCGACAATGGCGGTCATGATGCGCTTCCATTCGTTAGAGCTGGACGTTTCGCCGCGCGTCTTACACGGAGCGCAAGCAAATGTGAACGCTTGGGCTGCGGGGTACGACTGACGGCTGAGGAGCCTCGGACTAAGCTCGACGCCACCTGATCTGCGCGTCCAACCTCAATCTGAGACAGTCGGGGTAACGCCATGAATCGTCGCCAGTTTCTTGCTTCCAGCGCCGCCCTCCTTGCCGCCCGCCCAAGTTTTGCGCAGGAGGGCCCGTTCCGGGCGAAATATTTTCCGATCAGCCCCGGTATCGGCCTGCACGACCTCACACCCGCCCCCGACGGCACGATGTGGTTCACGGCGCAAGGCAAGGGCATGCTGGGCAAGCTCGATCCGAAGGACGGCTCGTTCAAGACCGTCAGCCTGGGCCAGGGCGCTGCCCCGCACGGCGTGACGATCGGCCCCGATGGCGCGCCCTGGATCACCGAGGGCGGCCAGAACGCAATCGCGCGGGTCGATCCCGGCGATCTCAAGGTCACGCTGTTCCGCCTGCCCGAAAAGTTCGCCCAGGCCAATCTCAACACCGGCGTGTTCGACAAGGATGGTACCTACTGGTTCACCGGGCAGTCCGGCTATTACGGCCGGCTCGTGCCGAAATCCGGCGAGATGACGGTGTTCAAGGCGCCGAAGGGCATCGGGCCCTATGGCATCACTGTGACGCCCAAAGGCGACATCTGGTACGCCTCGCTCGCCGGCAGCTACATCGCCAGGATCGATCTTGCGACCGGTAGCGCCAGTGTCGTGCAGCCGCCGACACCGAATGCCGGTTCGCGGCGCGTCTGGTCGGATTCAAAGAGCCGGATCTGGGTCAGCGAGTGGAACAGCGGGCACGTGTCGGTGCACGATCCCGCCGACGGCTCGTGGAAAACCTGGAAGCTGCCGGGCGAGCATCCCCGCGCCTACGCGGTTTTCGTCGACGACAAGGACAAGGTCTGGCTCACCGATTTTTCCGCCAACGCCATCGTGCGCTTTGATCCAGTGACCGAGAAGTTCAACGTCTTCGCCAGCGACAAATCGAACGCCAATGTCCGTCAGCTCGACGGAAGGCCGGGCGAGCTGTGGGGCTGCGAGTCCGGCAACGACCGGATCGTCATGATCCAGACCGTCGCCACTGGTTGACGGCGACGACAATTGCGTCCATCTCGGCATCCACTAGAGCGCGATCCGATCGCGCTCTAGCTTTTTGATTGAGCATGATCCCTTCGGAAAACCGGTGTCCACTTTTCCGGATCATGCTGCAAAAGGATGCAAATGATGGCGAAAAAACCTCTCCAGCTCGGCCGTGCGGTCGAATGGCCGCACACACCGGAAGAAGCCCAGCTCGACCGTGTGCCCAACCCGCAGAAGGGCACAGACTATCTAGTGCGCTTCACCGTGCCGGAATTCACATCGATCTGCCCGGTCACGGGACAGCCGGATTTCGCCCATCTCACGATCGACTACGCACCGGGTCAGTGGCTGCTGGAGTCGAAATCGCTAAAGCTCTACGTCGCGAGCTTCCGCAATCACGGCGCCTTCCACGAGGACTGCACCGTGATGATCGGCAAGCGCATCGCATCCGAGATCAAGCCGAAATGGATAAGGATCGGCGGCTACTGGTATCCCCGCGGCGGTATCCCGATCGACGTGTTCTGGCAGACCGGCCGCGTGCCGAAGGGCCTGTGGGTGCCGGAGCAGGGTGTGGCGCCCTATCGCGGGCGGGGCTAAAGGTGGCCCTATTCCTCCGCAATCCAAATGCCTTGTTCGCTCAAAGCCGTCAGTAGAGCTTCAACGTCTTCCGGTTCCATCTTGGATGGGATCAATTCGTTCAGTTGATCAAAGGTAATGTGACCCGTCTTCTCCGCCAGGATGGCGGCTTTCCGTACCACTTCGGACCAGTCCAATCAGACCTCCTCGGAATACTCCCCTACTATATGGGAAGATTAGATGTCCGCGTCGGTCTCAGCGCGCATCCGCCGGAGCGCGCTGCTTGAGGAGCTTCGCGCAGACCAGCCCCAGCACCACCATGATCCCGGCGCTTGCGAACAGGGTCGGCCCCTTGCCGCCATGCGCGAGGCCAAAGCCATAGGCGATCGGGCCGACGGTCTGGCCCATGAAGAAGAAGAACGAGTGCAGCGACAGCGCGGTGGCGCGTGCCTCGACCGATAGCTCGCTGGCAAACACCTGTAGGCAGCCATGGGCCATGTAGAAGCCCCAGCCCATCACGACGAGGTTGAGCGTCTGGACTTCCCAGCGCGGACCGAACGCGACGGCGACGAGTTGCGAGGCCACTAGCACGGTGCCCGCGATCATCATGCCCTTGACGCCAAGTCGTGGCAGAAGGCGCGACACCGTCATGGTGTAAAACAGCCCGCCGACCGCAAAGCCCGCGATGACGATGCCGGCAATTGAGAGCGAGGTCTCGCCGAGGTCGAACAGGAACGAGGCGACGTAAGGGAAGAGGCCGAGCACGCAGCAGCCTTCGACGAACACGGCCGAGTAGCACACCGGTGCGTTCGGATTGGTGAAGATGGTGCGATAGCCCGTCTTCAGCGCCGAGAGGCTCGTCCTCGGCGGGTGCTTGATCCTGGCGCCACTGAATCCGGCCGCAACCGCGACCGAAGCGATGATCACCAGCACACCGAGTACGGCTAGCACGCCGCGCCAACCGAGGAAGTCGCCGATCAGGCCGGACGCAGATGCACCGAGGAGATTGCCGGTCATGGCGCCGGCGAGCGTGCGGCCGATCGCGATCTGCCGCTTCTCTGGACCGACGAGATCGCTGGTCAGGCTGAGCGCAATCGGAAACACGCCGCCGGAGCCGATACCGGCCAGGATACGGGTGGCAAACAGCAGCGAGAACGAGGTCGAGAGCGCACCGAGGATGCTGGCGACGCCGAGCACCGCGAGGCAGCCGATCATCAGCCGCGTCTTGCCGAAGAGATCGGCGGCGGCGCCGATCAGCGGCTGGATGATCGCGAAAGTGAAGGCGAAGACCGCGGCAAAGCCCGCGGCGGTCGCGATGCTGACCTGAAAATCCTCGGCGATGTGCGGCAGCAGCGGATCGAGCGCCCGGGCCGAGAGCGCCGCCGCAAAGCTCGCACCTGAGATGACGTAGAGCGCTGGCGGCAAGCCGTGATCGTGCGGCCGCGCCTCCCCTTGCGGCATCAGCGCGCGCCGGCCTGCGACGGATTTTTCGCCACCGCGTCGAACGCCATCAGCGTCCGGATGAGGCCTTCGAACTCGCGCAAAGGCACCATGTTCGGTCCGTCGGACGGCGCATGGTCGGGATCGGGATGCGTCTCGATGAAGACACCGGCGACGCCGACCGCGACTGCCGCACGCGCCAGTACCGGCACGAATTCGCGCTCGCCGCCGGAAGAAGCACCTTTCCCGCCCGGCTGCTGCACGGAATGCGTGGCATCAAAGATCACAGGCGCGCCGGTGGTACGCGCCAGGATCGGCAGCGCTCGCATGTCTGATACGAGCGTATTGTAGCCGAAGGAGGCGCCGCGCTCGGTGACGAGCACGTTGGAATTATTGGCGCTCGTGATCTTGGTCACGACATTCGCCATGTCCCAGGGCGCCAGAAACTGCCCCTTCTTGACGTTGACGACCTTGCCGGTTGCTGCGGCAGCCAGCAGGAGATCAGTCTGCCGGCACAGGAAGGCCGGGATCTGCAGGACGTCGACGGCCTGCGCGACCTCGGCGCATTGCGCCGCATCGTGCACGTCGGTGAGCACTGGCAAGCCCAGCGACGAGCGGATCTCGGCGAAGATCGGCAGCGATTGCGCCAAGCCCAGTCCCCGCGCGGCCGACGCGCTGGTGCGGTTGGCCTTGTCGAAGGACGTCTTGTAGACGAGGCCGACTTTCAGACGGGTGGCGATCTCCTTCAAAGCGGAGGCCACCTCCAGTGCATGCGCCCTGCTCTCGAGCTGGCACGGGCCGGCAATGACCGCGATCGGCAGGTCATTGCCGAACCTGACCGTCCCCAGCTCAACCACCGCTGCTGCCGACTTGCCTGCGCTCAAGGCCAAGATCCCTCGTTTCGGCGCGACCATAGCGGCGATGAGGGGCGGATCAACCCTATTCGGCCCTACCCCTCGAATATCAGGGTTGCGAAGGCGCCCCGGCGAGGCCGGCCGTCACTTCACCGCGGAGAATGCCGTCGGCGCCAGAATCTGGCTGACGATGTTGGCGACGATCTGGCCATCCGCCTCCGTCTTGGCGCGCGCCTCGAGCCACTCCGGATCGGTCATGAAGGCGGTCCATTTCGTCTCGCGCTCGGCAAGCGAGTGCCAGGCTAGAAAATAGGTCAGCTCCTGGTTGGATTCGCCGATCAGCGTGGTGAAGAACCCGGCCTGCTTGATGCCGTGCTTCTCCCAGATTTTCAGTGTGATCGTGTCAAAGCGCTTGATCAGTGCCGGCAGCCGACCCGGCACGCAACGATACTGGCGCATTTCGTAGATCATTTATCTCCTCCAGATTTCTTGCGCGGCCGTTATAGCGACTGCTGCGAGTGGTGTCTTGATGTCATCACGCACGCCGCGCGGCGCGGCGCGCATGACTGCTCAAGAGTACGGCTCTGCAAGCGCGGTCCTTGAATATCCATCTCACTCCGAAATCCGATTGCTGCGATGCCGCGAATTAACGCAACGTCCCAGGTTCCGACATCAATTGACGGTCGGGATTGCCGGGAAGGAAACCGCAACCGCGAACTCACCTTGCCGCCAAATTCTGTCCGTCCTCAACCCCGAGTGACGTGAGCGGCGACACAAACCCAGACGCCACCTCGACGCGCCCAACTGTCGGTGTAGCGTCCGAAGCCGGCCGACCCGTCGGCCCTGACATAGGTCGTCCGTGCATGGATAATCGCCATATCACCCATGATCCGGACCCGTTCGTCCTCGTATCCCAGATTCGATATGGTTACAGGCTTCGCGATTTGTTCAAGGAATTCGGCACGATCAACCACTGATCCGTCAGGGTTGCTGTTGAGGAAGTCGTCGCTCAGATGTTCGCGAAACCAATCGACATCCTTCACGGCGACCGAGCGCATATAGCCGGCGTTAAGGTGCTTCAGTGCGTTCATATCCCTTGCGGAAGGCCGCCGATCTTCCAGGTCGGATTTGATCGCAACACAATCGACTTCCACGTCAAATTCACCCGGCCAGGAAGGCACCGTTAGAAAGATGCGCGCGGGTGGCGAGACGGGAAAATAGCGATGGTAGACATCATTGAACGCACCGAAATTTGAACTCTCAGGCGTGCAGTAGACATTGCATTTCACGACGTGCTGCAGCGACGAGCCGGCAACCTCCAGGCAAAGTTTCATTTGGTCGAGAACGATCTCGGCTTGCTGCACGAACGGCAATCGCTTGATCTCACCGGTGACCGGATCAAATGGCGGGAGACCTGAGACATAAACCGTCTCACCGGCGACAATGACGGGACAGATCGGTCCCTTCCGCCGTTGCTCCAAATACGTGGAAATGGGTTCAACTCTGATGGGTTCGCGCTTCACGACCGCCTCCAAGTCACTGTCTATCAAGTGGACTAACACCCCCCAATGCTGTTGCATCCGACGAGCCAAATGTCTCCAGTCGTGAGTTTGGTGCATGCCGAACTCTCGTCGCTTGTTGGTGCAATGCCGACAATGGTAGAGGACGCTATGGTTGCAGCGGCGAATTTGGTCGAGGTTGCAGCGCTCGTCGGCGATACGGCGCGCGCGACCATGTTGTCCGCCCTCATGGGTGGGCAATCCTTGACCGGAAGTGAGTTGGCGTTCCTTGCGCGAATTTCGCGACCGACAGCCAGTGAGCACCTGTCCAAGATGGTCGAAGCCCGGCTTATCTCGGTGACCAAGAAGCGCAGCTATCGGTACTACCGCATTAGCTCACCGCTGGTTGCCAGCATGCTTGAGAGTATCAAGTTGGTGGCTGCTCTCGAGGTTCCTCTGCGATATCAACCTCGATCTGCGCGTGACGCGGCGCTGCGGTTCGGTCGCACCTGCTACGATCATTTGGCGGGTCGATTGGGCGTTGCGATTGCAGACTCTCTGATCGCCAGCGGTTGCATCGTCCTTGGCGAAGATGGTGGCGATGTCACCGATGCCGGCGCGAAGGTATTGACAGAATTTGGAGTCGACCTGAGCCATAAGCGCAGAAACAAGCGTATCTTTTGCAAGCCATGTCTCGACTGGAGCGAACGCCGGTACCACATCGCTGGTCATGTCGGAGCCGAGATCCAACGACGCTGCATGGAGCTGAATTGGCTCATCCGAGTGAATGATACGCGGGCTGTGCAATTAACAACTGCTGGCCAGGCCGGTCTTCGCGATACCTTTGGCTTGGATAATCTGGGTCTTCACGTCGACCCGCCGGACGTCAAGGTTGGAACGTAAGCGCGCTGCTCCGCTGAAGCCGAGACTACCCGTTCGCATTCCGCCGAGAACGGGTCAATCGTCCCGCGTACGGCTTGGCGAGCCGCCGCAAAGCGGCATCTCGAAGTAGCCCTATGCTTCGAGACTGTGCAAACGCGCCCCCTCACCATGAGGGGTGACTTTGCAATACTAGACCAGCCGGCTCTGCACCACCGCCGCCTGAATGAACGATGCGAACAGCGGATGCGGCTCGAAGGGGCGCGACTTCAGCTCGGGGTGGAACTGCACGCCGATGAACCACGGATGATCCTCGTACTCGACGATCTCCGGCAGCACGCCGTCGGGCGAGAGGCCTGAGAACTTCAGGCCGTGCTGCTCGAGGCGGTCCTTGTAGGCGGTGTTGACCTCGTAGCGGTGGCGATGGCGCTCGGAAATCTCGGTCGCGCCGCCATACACTTGCGAGACGCGGCTGCCGCGCTTGAGCGCCGCGGGGTACGCCCCTAATCGCATCGTGCCGCCGAGGTCGCCGGCCTGCGAGCGCTTCTCGAGCTCATTGCCGCGCAGCCATTCAGTCATCAGACCGACGAGCGGCTCTTTGGTCGGGCCGAACTCGGTGGAGTTGGCATCCTCGATGCCGACGAGGTTTCGCGCGGCTTCGATCACCGCCATCTGCATGCCGAAGCAGATGCCGAAATACGGCACGTCGCGCTCGCGCGCGAACTGCGCCGCCTTGATCTTGCCCTCGGCGCCGCGCTGGCCGAAGCCACCGGGCACCAGGATGCCGTTGACGTGCTCGAGGAACGGCGCGGGATCTTCCTTCTCGAAGATCTCGCTCTCGATCCAGTCGAGATTGACCTTCACCTTGTTGGCGATGCCGCCATGCGAGAGCGCCTCGATCAGCGACTTATACGCATCCTTCATGCCGGTGTACTTGCCGACGATGGCGATGGTAACGTTGCCCTCGGGATTGCGGACGCGCTCGTTGATCTGCTGCCAGCTCCGCAGCTCTGGCGGAATCCGCGAGCCGATGCCGAAGGCGGCGAGCACCTCGTCGTCGAGGCCCGCGGCATGATAAGCCTCGGGCACGGCGTAGATGTTGTCGACGTCGCGCGCTTCGATCACGGCGCTTTCGCGCACGTTGCAGAACAGGCCGAGCTTGCGCCGCTCTTCCTTCGGAATCTCGCGGTCGGTGCGGCACAGCAGGATGTCGGGCTGGATGCCGATCGAGCGCAGCTCCTTAACCGAATGCTGCGTCGGCTTTGTCTTGAGCTCGCCCGCGCTCGGGATGTAGGGCAGCAGCGTGAGGTGGATATACACCGCATGGTCGCGCGGCAGCTCGTTCCCAAGCTGGCGGATCGCCTCGAAGAACGGCAGGCCTTCGATGTCACCGACGGTGCCGCCGATCTCGACCAGCACGAAGTCGTAATCGTCATTGCCTGACAGCACGAACTCCTTGATGGCGTTCGTGACATGCGGCACGACCTGGATTGTCGCGCCGAGATAATCGCCGCGCCGCTCCTTGGAGATGATGTCCTGATAGATGCGGCCCGTGGTGATGTTGTCGGCCTTAGTCGCCGGCCGCCCCGTGAAGCGCTCATAGTGACCGAGATCGAGATCGGTCTCCGCGCCGTCATCGGTCACGAACACTTCGCCGTGCTGATACGGCGACATCGTTCCGGGATCGAGATTGAGATAGGGGTCGAGCTTGCGGAGGCGGACCTTGTAGCCCCGGGCTTGCAACAGAGCACCCAGTGCTGCTGAAGCCAGACCCTTGCCGAGCGAAGAAACCACGCCGCCGGTGATGAATATGTACCGCGCCATGGGACTTAACCTTTAATCCCCCGAACTCGATTCGCCAAAGCGATTCGCGTCCCGCCCCAAACAATTTGCGGGCCTGTGGGTGAGCCAAAACTGAGTGTGTTGCCAGAACCTTGATGGGGATTCTTGATGCAGGACGCTAGGCACCGTCCTGCATGGCCCCTCTGCTTTATTGCGAACGTGGCGCCTGCGGACCGCTGGGCGCCTGATTCTGCTGCTGCTCGTCCGCCTTCTTCAGCGTATCCAGGACACCGCCCGAGGTCGGCGGCGCCACCGGAGCCGCGCCACCGGCGGGCTGAGACTGCGACGCCGGCTGGCCAATGATCGAAGACGGCTTACGGTCATACCCCGCATACCAGGACAGGAAGAGGCTGGTCAGGAAGAAACCGGCCGCCAGGATCGCGGTCGTGCGCGACAAGAGATTCGCGGTGCCGCGGCTCGACATGAAGCCTGCGCCTCCACCCATGCCGAGGCCGCCGCCTTCCGACTTCTGCAGCAGCACGGCGCCGATCATCACGGCGACGATCATGAGATGGATAACGATCACAACGGTCTGCATGGTACCCTTCCGTCACAAGCCGACAGCGCCGGTGCCGGCAGCCATCGCGCTTTGCGGGTTTTCCTGAAGTTGCGCGGTGTTACACGATCAGGACTGGCATTGCCACCCCCGATCGGTCCGGACTCCGCTTTGAGCCGCCTGCGCTTTGCCGGTTAGCTAAGGGCAGCCTTTGGCAATCGCAAGGAAATCGGCCGCCTTGAGGCTGGCACCACCAACCAGCGCGCCGTTGACGTTCTTGACCGCCATCAGTTCGGCCGCATTCGACGGCTTGACCGACCCGCCATAGAGGATGCGCATCTTCGCCCCCTCGTCTCTGAAGCGGGAGATCAACAGTTCCCGGATAAAGCCATGAATCTGCTCGACATCCTTGGCTGTGGGGGTCAGGCCCGTGCCGATCGCCCAGACGGGTTCATAGGCCACGACCAGATTGTCGGCCTTTGAGCCGTCCGGCAGCGACAGGCTGAGCTGGCCGCGCAGGATATCCAGGGTCTGGCCGGCATCGCGCTGGCCTTGCGTTTCGCCGACGCAGACGATCGCGATCACCCCTGCCCGCCAGGCGGCCTCGGCCTTCTGCCGCACCAAATCATCGCTCTCGCCGTGGTCGGCGCGGCGCTCGGAATGGCCGACGATGATGGCGGAAGCGCCCGCATCCACCAGCATTTCCGCCGCGATATCCCCGGTATGGGCGCCAGAGGCCTTGGGGTGGCAATCCTGGGCACCGACGGCGACCTTGTTGCCGGCCGCCTTGGCCGCAAAGGCCGCGATCAGCGTCGCCGGCGGACACACCAGGAGATCGGCCTTGGCGGCGACCTCTGCCGCACCGGTGAGCATGGCGTCGAATTCGGCAGCGGAGGCCTTCAGGCCATTCATCTTCCAGTTTCCGGCGATCAGCGGTCGGATGGCGTCTGTCATGTCCAAATTCCAGCGAAATGAGGTTCGGGATGCGCTAGCAGACCGGGCGCCTCAGTTCCAGAGATCCGGTCCTGTTAACACAGCTTAAGGGAGCGGCAGGTTGCGGGGGGAAAGCCGCCACTTTATGATGCCATATCAATTCGGTGATGCGCTTTTGCGGAATCTGCTTTAAGGCGCGCCCGGTTCCCTCCTGCCAAACAAGTTGGACGCAATGCTTCGAGGAATGCGCAAGGCCTCATCAAACTGGCTCGGCAAAACGATTATGGCCGTCGTGATGGGCGTATTGATCATCAGTTTCGGCATTTGGGGCATCGCCGACATCTTCCGCGGCTTCGGGCAGTCCACGGTGGCCAAAGTCGGCCACACCGAGATTTCGCTGAACGAATTCCGCCAGATCTATACCGACCGCATGCAGCAGATCGGCCGCCAGTTCGGCCGCCCGCTGACGCCTGAACAGGCGCGCGCCTTCGGCCTTGACCGCCAGGTGCTCCAGCAGGCGATCGCGGAAGCCGCCCTCGATGAAGAGGCCCGCCGGCTCGGGCTCGGCGTGTCGGACGACGAGATCCGCCGCATGATCATGAACGACCCGAACTTCAAGGGCGCCGCGGGCAATTTCGATGCGCAGCGCTTCCAGGCCATGATCCGCAATTTCGGCTACACCGAGCAGCGCTACACCGCTGAGCAGCGCAAGGTGTCGGTGCGCCGGCAGATCACCGGCACGATCGGCGCGGGCCTCGAGCCTTCCAAGACCATGATCGACGCGCTGAGCCGCTATCAGAATGAGCAGCGCTCGATCGAATTCGTCAAGCTCGACGCGGCTCAGGCCGGCACGATCGATCCGCCCTCGCCCGAGGCGCTCGCCGCCTATTTCGAGGACCACAAGGTCCAGTTTCGCGCGCCCGAATACCGCAAGATCTCCTTCGTCGTGATCTCGCCCGAGGAGATCGGCAAATGGACTGACGTCTCCGACGACGACGCCAAGAAGGTGTTCGAGCAGCGCAAGGACCGGCTCGGCACGCCGGAGAAGCGCCAGGTGCACCAGCTCGTGTTCCCGACGGTCGAGGAGGCGCAAGCTGCGCGCACCCGGCTCGCAAGCGGCACGTCGTTCGAGGACATCGCCAAGGAGCGCGGGCTCAGCGCGGCGGATGGCGATCTCGGCCTCGTGACGAAATCCGCGATCCTCGATCCGGCCGTGGCGGACGCCGCCTTCGCGCTGCCCGCAGGCGAGATCAGCCAGCCCGTCCAGGGTCGCTTTGGCGTGGCGCTGGTCAAGGTCGACAAGATCGAGCCGGGCGCGGAGGCCAACTACGCCAACCTCGCCGGCGACATCAAACGGGAGATCGCGGCCGAGCGCGCGCGCGCCAAGGTTGCCGAATTGCGCGACAAGATGGAAGACGAGCGCGGCGGCGGCTCCAGCGTCATCGACGCCGCGCAAAAGCTCGGCCTTGCTGCCGTGACCATCGAGGCCGTCGACCGCTCCGGCCGCACGCCCAGCGGCCAGCCGGTTGCCAACATCCCGCAAGGGCTCGACGTGGTATCGCAAGCCTTCAACAGCGACGTCGGCGTCGACAACGATCCGATCTCCTTCCGCGGCGGCTATGTCTGGTACGACGTGCTCGGCATCACGCCGTCGCGCGAACGCAGCCTCGACGAGGTCCGCGACCAGGTCGAGGCGCGCTGGCGTCAGGACCAGATCACGACCAAGCTGCGGACCAAGGCCACCGAGATCGTGCAGAAGCTCGAACAGGGCGGCAAGCTCGCGGACGAAGCCGCCGCCATCAACGCCAAGGTCGAGACCGCCGCCGGCTTCAAGCGCGAGGACACGCCCGCCGGCGTGCCATCGAGCCTGGTCACGGCTGCATTCCGCACCGCCAAGGATGGCGTCGGCCAGACCCCGGGTGCGGCCGGCGAGGTCATCATCTTCCGTGTGACCGACATCGTCGATCCGCCGGTCGATCTCGCTTCCGAAGGGATCGCCAAGCTGAAGGAGAGCCTCGACCGCGCGCTCACCGAGGAGCAGGTCGCGTCCTACGTCAACAAGCTTGAAACCGACATCGGAACCACCATTAATCAGGCCGCCTTCGCGCAGGTGACGGGCGCGAACCAGTAAGCAGTTGAAAGCACGCGATGGACGACCTGAAATCGATTATTGGAAAAGTGGCGACCGGCGCCAGCCTGTCGCGTGACGAAGCGGCCTCCGCCTTCGATGCCATGATGTCCGGCGAGGCCACGCCCTCGCAGATGGGCGGGCTTCTGATGGCGCTGCGCGTACGCGGCGAAACCGTGGACGAGATCACCGGCGCGGTCTCGGCGATGCGCTCCAAGATGCTGCGCGTCAGCGCGCCGGCGGATGCCGTCGACATCGTCGGCACCGGCGGCGACGGCTCGGGCTCGGTCAACGTCTCGACCTGCGCCTCCTTCATCGTCTCGGGCGCCGGCGTGCCCGTCGCAAAGCACGGCAACCGCGCGCTGTCGTCGCGCTCGGGCGCAGCCGACGTGCTGGCCTCGCTCGGCGTGAAGATCGATCTCAAGCCCGAGGACGTCGGCCGCTGCGTGCGCGAATGCGGCATCGGCTTCATGTTCGCACCCGCGCATCATCCCGCGATGAAGAACGTCGGCCCGACCCGCGTCGAGCTCGCCACCCGCACCATCTTCAACCTGCTGGGACCGCTGTCCAATCCGGCCGGCGTGAAGCGGCAGATGGTCGGCGTGTTCTCCCGGCAATGGGTGCAGCCGCTGGCGCAGGTGCTGAAGAATCTCGGCTCCGACTCGGTCTGGGTGGTGCACGGCTCCGACGGGCTCGACGAGATCACCCTCACCGGCCCGACCTTCGTCAGCTCGCTGCACAATGGCGAGATCAAGAGCTTTGAGATCACCCCCGAGGACGCAGGCCTTCCTCGCTGCGAAGCGATCGGCTTGAAGGGCGGCGATGCCGACGCCAACGCGATCGCGCTGCAAAGCGTGCTCGACGGCAAACCGAGCCCCTATCGCGATGTTGCGCTGGTCAACGCGGCCGCCGCGCTGGTGGTGGCCGGCCGCGCCAAGGACATCAAGGAAGGTGTGGCGCTCGGCACCAAGTCGATCGACAGCGGTGCGGCGTCGGCGCGGCTAAAGCACCTGATCGCGGTCTCCAATAGCTGAGCCCTCGCATGTCGGACATCCTGACCAAGATCGAGGCGTATAAGCGTGAGGAGATCGCGGCAGCCAAGCGCGCGCAGCCGCTAGCTGCCTTGGAAGCCAAGGCCAAGGTCGCAGCTGCGCCGCGCGGTTTTCTGCGCGCGATCCGCAACAAGCTCGCCAATGGCGACTATGCGTTGATCGCCGAGGTCAAGAAGGCATCCCCCTCCAAGGGACTGATCCGTCCCGATTTCGACCCGCCGCTGCTCGCGAGGGCCTACGAGGCCGGCGGCGCTGCTTGCCTGTCGGTGCTGACGGATACGCCCTCCTTCCAGGGTCATATCGACTTCATGGTCGCAGCGCGCGCGGCGACGTCGCTGCCGGTGCTGCGCAAGGATTTTCTGTTCGACACCTATCAGGTGGTCGAGGCCCGCGCCTATGGCGCCGATTGCATCCTCATCATCATGGCGGCGCTCGACGATGCGGTCGCAAAAGATATCGAGGACGCCGCGCTGTCCCTCGGCATGGACGTCCTGATCGAGATCCATGACACGAGCGAGCTCGACCGCGCGCTAAAACTGCGCTCGCCGATGATCGGGGTCAACAATCGCAACTTGCGCACCTTCGAGACCACGCTTGCGACCAGCGAGGCGCTTGCGCCGCTGATCCCCGAGGGGCAGCTGATGGTCGGCGAAAGCGGCATCTTCACCCCGGCGGACCTCGCCCGCCTCGAGCGCGTGGGCATGTCGACCTTCCTCGTCGGCGAAAGCCTGATGCGGCAGGCCGACGTGACGGCCGCCACCCGTGCGCTGCTGTCGCGCGAGGCCCCGCGCGCCACGGGCACGCGCTGAGATGGCGCGTTCACCGTCCAGGGCCAAAGCAAAGGCAAAACCCGCCCTCACCCATATCGGCACCTCCGGCGAGGCACGGATGGTGGACGTGTCGGAGAAGCCCGCGACCGAGCGGCTCGCGGTCGCGGAGGGGCACGTCGTGATGACCAGGGCGACGCTCGACCTGATCCGCTCCGGCAACGCCAAGAAGGGCGACGTGCTCGGCACCGCCCGCATCGCCGGCATCATGGCGGCCAAGCGTACCTCGGAGCTGATCCCGCTCTGCCATCCCCTCGCGCTCTCGAAGGTCACCGTCGACATCGAGCCCGACGACAAGCTGCCGGGTTGTCTCGTCCGTGCCGCCGTAAAGGTCACAGGTCCAACCGGCGTCGAGATGGAGGCGTTGACCGCCGTCTCGGTCGCCTGCCTCACGATCTACGACATGATCAAGGCGGTGGAACGCGGCGTGCGCATCGAGGGCATCCACCTCGTCGAGAAGAAGGGCGGCAAGTCCGGCCACTACCGCGCCTAGAGCATGATCCTGACCCGAAGGGCCGCGTTAGCGCAAAGTTTGCGGCGGTTTTTCCTCGCGACAAACGCGGAACGCGTTTGCGCGGAGATCATGCTCAATCAATAAAGCACGCCCTGAACTATTTCGCCTCGCGCTGGCGCTCACGGTAGGCCCGCGTCTTCATCCGATTGCCGCACAGCGTCGCCATGCACCAGCGCCGGGTGGACGGTTTGGACCGGTCGTAGAATACCCGGCGGCATTCCTCCGAGGCGCACATCTTCAGCCGGTCCAGCGTACCCGCAAGCGTGCCATCGTGAAACTCGATGGCGATGGCCGACAGACCAGCAAGGGCATCCCGACGCACAGCTGCAAGCATTGCGCCGCGGCCCGCACGCGCCTCCACCCGCAACGGAAACGGTTCGAGCGCGCCGTCGAGCGCGCCAAGGACATCCCTGTTCCTGCGCCGCTCGGCCGGCTCGCATTGCAAATAGGCGCGCAGCGCCCCGCGCAGTCGCAGTGCGGTATGGAACATCGCTGGCGTGATCTTCGCACCGCCCTCGCCCATGCCGTGCTCCGCCAACCAATCCCCGAGCGCCTTCGGGCCGGAAAGCGCATCGCTTTGCGGATGCTGCACGCCGAAATGCGTGAAATGGCGAAAATCGAGCGAATTGGCGAATTCGTAGAGATTCGCCAGCTCGTCGGGAACCCTGAATTTGCGGGACTGCTTGGACATTGACACCAGTAAATCATTTTTACTGGTTTGCTGCAACTGACACTCGTATAAATCGTTTACTGGTGTCACAGATCGCGTCAGACCATGGAGGCCGAGATGACAACGGACACAACGACAATCACCCGTCCCCACCTGTTCTACGGCTGGTTCGTCGTCGCCGCGGCCTTCGCGGTGACGTTCGTTGGATTCGGTTCCGCCTACACGTTCAGTGCGTTCCTGGAACCGCTCCAGCGCGACTTCGGCGCCTCGCGCGGCGCGGTTTCGCTGGTGTTCTCGATCGCGGGCTTTCTGTATTTTGCGCTCGGGGTCGTCAGCGGCCCGCTCGCTGACCGCTTTGGCGCTCGTCCCCTGGCCGTGACTGGCATGATCGTGGTCGCCGCGGGCCTTGCGGCCGCAAGCGCAGCGCGCTCTCTCACCGGGGTCTATCTCGCCTACGGACTCGGAATAGGCCTCGGCGTCGGCTGCGCCTACGTCCCTGCGATCGGAGCGGTGCAGCGCTGGTTCGTCAAACGCCGCGGCTTTGCTTCCGGACTGGCCGTCAGCGGCATCGGGCTCGGTACGCTGGCGATGCCGCCGATCGCTTCGCTGCTGATCGCGACATTCGGCTGGCGCGGGGCCTATCTGGTGCTGGCCGCACTCGCCGTCGTACTGGGCGGCGGGATTTCATTGCTGCTCGAGAACGATCCACAAGACCGCGGCCTCGGCCCGGACGGCGACCCGCCTGAGGCAGCATGCGCTAACGGAAGCGGTGGCGTCGCGGTGCTGGAGGCCGTGCGCTCGGCGCGGTTCGCCGGCCTCTATCTTTCGTGCCTGGTCTGCTCGTTCGGCGCTTTTGTCCCTTTCGTGCATCTCGTGCCCTACGCACGCGATCACGGCGTTTCGACTTCGTCCGCCGTGCTGCTGCTTGGCACGATCGGCGTCGGCAGCACCGCGGGCCGCTTCCTACTCGGCGGGCTTGCCGACCGGATCGGCCGCGATCTCTCGCTGATCATGGTGCTGCTCGGCATGGCGCTCGCCATGGCCATCTGGGCGATTTCGGCAAGCGCTTTCGCGCTTGCAACCTTCGCCTTCGTCTATGGCGTGTTCTATGGCGGCTGGGTCGCGGTGCTGCCCGCCGTGGTGATGGACCATTTCGGCGGGCGCAACGTCAGCGGCATCATCGGCATTCTCTATACCAGCGTCGCGTTCGGCACGCTGATCGGGCCGAGCGCCGCGGGCTTCGTCTACGACGCCACGCACAGCTACACGCTGCCGATCCTGATCAGCGCGGCCACGAACGTCGTCGCGGCGCTGATCGTGGCTGCGCCGGCGTTGCGGAGCGGAATGCGGACGATCAGCGCAGCGAGGCGCTGATTGATCCGAACTTGCTGCTCAGCTTGCTGCCGAGCCCGTTGACGACGGTGATGATGGCAAGCGCGATGCCGGCGGCGATCAGGCCGTATTCGATCGCGGTGGCGCCAGACTCGTCGGCAATGAACTTCTGCAACATCGTCTTCATGATCCTGTTATCCTGTCCTCTCCGTTGGGATGACGGGACAACTCGCAAGCCGCGTGCCAGAGTGCGCGTGAGCATCGCCAGCATGTTAGGTGGTTAAGTTTCGGTTGATGCGGGCGCAACCGGCAAGAATTGACCGCTCAGATACACCGCACCGGCAATATCTGCTGGCCTTGCTCATCGCGCGCGCCCCAGGACTCTCGCGTCGATTCACCCTTCGTTAACCGCGCTTCCTAACGTCGCCTCCACATCGTTCCCGTAAACCGACGGATGTTTCCAGGCTCAAGAACTGATCCTGGCGTGTGCACGGCAGCGTTTCAGATCATGACGGGATTCGGCAGTCGCCTCCTCGACCAAACGGCAATGATCCGCAGCGGACCGATCCGCTGGCTGGTGGTGGGCGGCATGCTGCTGATTGCGGCGATCGCGATCGGCGCAACGCTGATGGCGCAGAACTTCCGCGAGCGGGCGCTGCGCAACAGTGCGCGCGAGCTGGATAACACGGCGCTGCTCCTCGCTCATCATTTCGACCAGCAGCTCCAGGATTTCGAGGTCATCCAGAAAGACCTGATCACGAACGTGCGCGCCAGCGGGATTGCGAGCGTCGAGGACTACCGCCGGCGCCTGTCCACCCAGGACGTCCATCGGACGCTTCGCTCCAAGATGGAGGCGCTGTCCTATGTCGGCGGCGTCAACATTTTCGACGCCGACGGCGAGCTGATCAACTCCTCGCTCGTCTGGCCTCCGCCGAAGGTCAATGTCGCCGACCGCGCCTATTTTAGGTCCTTCAAGTTCGACCCGCGCTCGCCGGACATGCTGGTCCAACCCGTGCACAGCCGTGTCTCCGGCATGTGGACGATCCTGATCCTCCGCAAGGTCGCGGACCCGAACGGCGAGTTCCTGGGCTTGGTCGGGCGCGGCATCGAGCCCGCCAGTTTCGAGAAATTCTTCGCGTCCGTCGCGCTCGGCGAAGGCGCGACGATCTCGATGCTTCACCGCGACGGCACGCTGCTCGCCCGCTATCCCCATGTCGACGAAGCCATGGGCCAGAACTTCAAGACCGGCCCCGAGGCGCAGCAGAAGATGTTCGATCTCGATCACTTCACCGGCCGCTTCACGAGCACGGTCGACGGTGATGACCGCCTGATCTCATCACACGCCCTGCCCCACTTCCCGATCGTAATGGTCGCGACCAACACGAGAGCGGCCGCGCTCGCAGCCTGGCACGAGCAGATCGGATTCCTGATCTCGATCGCCATCGCTTCGGCGCTCGCCATCGCCGGGCTCCTGATTGCCGTGGTTCGCAAACTGTCCGCACAGCACCGTCTTTCGCGGGAACGGCTGACGCTGGAGAAGCAACGACTCGACCGCGCCGTCAACAACATGACCCAGGGGCTTCTGTTGTTCGACGACTCGCGACGGCTGGTGGTCTGTAACCAGCGCTATCTGGAAATGTATGGATTGTCGGCCGATGTCGTGAAGCCCGGCTGCAGTTTCCACGACATCATCGCGCACCGCAAGGCGACCGGCTCGTTCGCCGGCGACGTCAACCGATATGCCGCGCGCGTGCTGCGCGACATCCACCTGCGCAACTCCATGGTCATCGACACCTCGGACGGCCGCTCGATCCAGATCGTCAACGAGCCGCTCGCGGACGGCGGGTGGGTCGCGACGCATGAGGACATCACCGAGCGCCGCCGCACCGAGGAGCGCATCACGCATCTTGCGCACTACGATGCGCTGACCGATCTGCCCAACCGCGCCATGTTCCACGAGCATCTGCGGGAAGCGTTGGGCGCGATCGCCGACGGCGAACAGATCGCGGTGCACTACATCGACATCGACGAATTCAAGGGCGTCAACGACGCGCTCGGCCATCTCGTCGGCGACGAACTGCTGAAATCGATCGCAGCGCATCTGAACCGCTGCGCCGGCGAGACCGAATTCGTCGCCCGCCTCGGTGGCGACGAATTCGCGATCGTGCAGAGCACCGTGACCTCGCCTGACCACGTCACCGACCTCGTGGCGCGGGTGTTCGCCGCCATCCGCGAGCCGTTCGACTGCATGGGCCACCATCTCACAACGGACGCCTCGATCGGCATTGCGCTGGCGCCGGACCATGGCACCGAGCTCGATCAGATCCTGAAGAATGCAGATCTGGCGATGTACGCTGCGAAGGCCGCCGGACGTCGCACCTATCGCTTCTTCGAGCCGGAGATGGATGCCAAAGTCCGCGAGCGGCGGCAGCTCGAGACCGATCTCCGGCATGCTCTCGCCCATGGCGGGCTCGAAGTGTTCTACCAGCCCTGCCTCAGCCTGAAGGACGACACCATCACGGGCTGCGAGGCTCTGGTGCGCTGGCGGCACCCCGAGCGCGGCATGGTCTCGCCCGCCGAATTCATCCCGATCGCGGAGGACACTGGCCTCATCAACGAGATCGGCGAGTGGGTGCTCGCGACGGCCTGCCGGGATGCTGCGATCTGGCCGGATGACATCCGCCTTGCGGTCAACGTCTCGCCCGTACAGTTCAAGAGCGGCACGCTGGCGCTGAAGATCATGGCGGCGCTCGCCGCCTCCAACCTGCCGGCAAGCCGGCTCGAGCTCGAGATCACCGAGGCCGTTCTGATCCGCGACGACGACACCGCGCTTGCCATCCTGCATCAGCTCCGCGCCATCGGCGTACGCATCGCACTCGATGATTTCGGCACCGGCTACTCGTCGCTGAGCTACCTGCACCGGTTCCCGTTCGACAAGATCAAGATCGACCGCTGCTTCGTCGAGGACATTGCAGGACCCGACGGCTCCTCCAGCATCGTGCAGGCCGTGGTCGGCCTCGCCGCTGCGCGGCGCATGACCACGACCGCGGAGGGCGTGGAGACCGAGGAGCAGCAGCGGCTGCTCCGCTCACTCGGCTGTAGCGAAATGCAGGGTTATCTGTTCAGCGCGGCGAAGCCGGCCGACAAGGTGCAGGAGCTGTTCACGCTCCACCGCAGCCGGCTTGCCCAGAGGACCGGCCACGAAAGCCGCCGCCGCGAAGCGGGCTAGGCGAGGCCTTCGCGTCGTAGTTCGTAGAGTGGACGAAGCAAAGCGTGCCAACCTCGTGTCTAGTCCGCGGATGCAGAAGCGGTGAGCACGTCGCTTACGCTCCTTTGCCCACCCTACCGCATCCCGGCCTACATCCTAGTTCGGCACCGCCGCCTTCGGCGTCGGTCGCGCTGCCGTGGCGGCGTTCGCGGTCACGCCGTGCAGGAAGTCGAAAGCGGCGTGCAGCGCCTTGTCGTCCTTCTCCTCCGGCGGCACGTAGGATTGCGAGCCGGTCTGCTCGCTGCCGTCGGCTGCAGAGAGATGGCCGCGCATCTGGGATTCGGCCATCGTGTCGACACGGCCCTTCAGCTCCGGCGGGACGTCCTGGAGGATCTCGATGTCGGGCGCGATGCCCTGCGCCTGGATCGAGCGGCCCGACGGCGTGTAGTAGCGCGCGGTGGTCAGCGCCAACGCGCCGCTGCCGGTGCCGAGCGGGATGATCGTCTGCACCGAGCCCTTGCCGAACGAGCGCGTGCCGATCAGCGTGGCACGTTTGTGGTCATGCAGCGCGCCGGCCACGATCTCGGACGCGGAAGCCGAGCCGCCGTTGATCAGCACCACCAGCGGCTTGCCCTTGGTGAGGTCGCCGCCATGCGCGCTGAAGCGCTGGGTCTCTTCCGGGTTCCGACCGCGGGTCGACACCACCTCGCCACGGGCGAGGAAGGCGCTCGACACCGAGACTGCCTGGTCGAGCAGCCCGCCCGGATTGTTGCGGAGATCGACGACATAGCCTGCGAGCTTCTCCTGCGGGATATCCTTGGAGATCGACGCGATGGCCTTGCGCAAGCCGTCTGTGGTCTGTTCGTTGAACGAGGTGACGCGGATATAGCCGATATCGCCGCCCTCGGTGTGGAACCGGACCGGGCGCACATGGATGATCTCGCGTGTGATCGCGACGTCGAGCGGCGCGTCTGCGCCCTTGCGCACGATAGTGAGCTTGGTCTTGGTATCGACCGGGCCCTTCATCTTGTTGACGGCCTGCTCGAGCGTCATGCCCATCACCGCCTCGCCGTCGATCTTGCTGATGAGGTCGCCGGACAGGAGGCCGGCCTTGGAGGCCGGCGTGTCGTCGATGGGCGCCACGACCTTGACGAGGCCCTCCTCCATGGTGACCTCGATGCCAAGCCCGCCGAACTCGCCGGAGGTGGTCTCCTGCATCTCGGTCCAGGCCTTGTCGTTCATGTAGCGCGAATGCGGATCGAGCGAGGTGACCATGCCGTTGATGGCGCCCTCGATCAGCTTGGCGTTGTCGGGCTTCTCGACGTAACTCGCCTTGACCCGCTCGAAGACCTCGCCGAACAGGTTCAGTTGCGAATAGGCATCGTCCGCGCCCGCCGCCGCTCTTGCCACCCATTGCCCGCCTTGCGGAGAGGTCGCCAGCAGAGTCAAACACGCGCCGGTCAGCGCGCCGAGGGGGAACAGCAGGGTTTTCCGCATGGATTAAATGGCCTTTTTGCTGGCGGTTGGGAGGCGCCATGCAAATGGCGATCCAGCCCGTGTCTCACAATACCATTCTGGTTTCTTCAAGGCCGGTCCGCCACGTCGGCGGGCATCCGGCAGAAATCCCTTCGTTCCAGCCTAAACTTTTGGCAACGTTCGCCGGCCGGTTTGCGCCAAACGGGAATCGGCCCCGTCCGGCCACGCGTTCAAGCTATGCGATTTTGGGATGGTTTTGGCGGGCCGAACCGGATAGGCGATGGATTAAGGCTTCAAATTCTCGGGAGGATAACAATGAACGAAGCGCCCCGCATCCGGCCCCAACGAAACGTCGAACTCGGCGCCAGCGACGAGCCGTTCCAGAACCTGCACGAATTCATCCGCAAGGCGCGCTCCAACCTCAACCAGAACGCCTGGGACTATATCGTCGGTGCTGCTGAGACCGAGACCACGATGCGCCGCAACCGTATGGCGCTGGACGAGATCGCCTTCCGCCCGCGCGTGCTGCGCGACATGCGCAACGTCGATGGTTCCGTCGTGCAGTTCGGCCGCAAGATGCGCCTGCCGGTGGTGCTGGCGCCGGTCGGCGCGCTCGAGATCTTCGATCCGCACGGCGCGGCCTCCGTTGCTCGCGGCGCCGGCGCCTTCGGCGCGGCGCATATGCTGAGCTCGGTGTCGGACCCGGGCCTCGAGAAGACCGCGGAAGCGGCCCCCGATGCGCTACGCTTCTATCAGCTCTATGTCCGCGGCGATGACGCTTTCGTCGAGGATGTCGTCGCCCGCGCCGTGAAAAGCACATACGCCGCGTTCTGCCTGACGGTCGACACCGCCCATTACAGCCGTCGCGAACGCGACATCGCCAAGCGCTATGTTCGCGAGAGCCGGCTGCGCGCCACCGGCGGCGACTACCAGAAGGGCCTTGAGTGGCGAACCGTGAAGCTGATCAAGGACAAATTCAAGATCCCGCTCATCATCAAGGGCATTGCGACGGCCGAGGACGCGCTGATCGCGCTCGATCACGGCGTCGAGTGGATCTACGTCTCCAACCACGGCGGCCGCCAGCTCGATCACGGCCGCGGCGCCATGCACGTGCTGCCGGAGATCGTTGATGCCGTGAAGGGACGCGCGAAGATCATGGTCGACGGCGGCTTCTGCCGCGGCACCGATATCGTCAAGGCGATCGCCATGGGCGCGGACCTCGTCGGCATCGGGCGCCTGCAGTGCTGGGCGCTGGCCGCGGCCGGAGAAGCCGGGATCACGCGGATGCTGGAGCTTCTGGAAGACGAAGTGCTGCGCTGTCTCGGGCTATTAGGGGCCGCCTCGTTTGCCGAGGTGAACGCATCCTGCCTGCATCCGGCGACGGCCACCAACGCACCAAGCGTATTCAGCGCGTTTCCGCTGCTAGATATCGAGCCTTATCGCTACTGAAAGGATGCAATGACCTCCCTCCTCTCTCCCGGCAGCGCGGATGCGCTTCTGTTCGATCTCGGTCGCGTGGTGCTCGACATCGATTTCTCCAAGGCGATCACCTGCTGGGCGGGACATGCCGGCTGCGAGCCGCAATCGATCGTGGCGCGCTATGTGCGGGACAGCGAAGCCTATCGGCTGCACGAGATGGGCAAGATCAGCGACGAGGCCTATTTCGACTCGCTGCGGCGCTCGCTGGGGATCGAAATTTCCGACGCGCAGTTCCTGGAGGGGTGGAATGCGATCTTCGCTGGCGAGATGCCCGACATAGCAAACCTGTTGCCGCGCGCCGCGCAGCACGTGCCGCTCTACGCCTTCTCCAACACCAACCGGCCACACGTGGAATATTTCTCGAAGGAGTATGCCGACGTGCTCGGCCATTTCCGCGACCTTTATCTGTCCTCCAGCATCGGCCTGCGCAAACCCGATGCGGAATCCTTCGACCATGTCGTCGCCGCGATCGGCCTGCCGGCGCAGCGAATCGTATTCTTCGACGACCTCGCGGAAAACGTCGAAGGCGCGCGGGCACGAGGGCTGACCGCGGTCCACGTGACGTCGCCTCGCGACGTCGGCGAGGCCCTGAGGGCGCTCGGTATCTGAGAGCATGGCCGCATTGCTGCGTTAGCAAAGGGTCTGGTTCCCGCCTTCTCCAGGAACTTTCTTAGGCAACTGTGGAACCAACTCGCTCTGTGTATTTTTGCACAGAGTTCCCGGAACGGATCAGGGCGTCGGGAGTCATATGCCCGTTGGGATCTCTACAACGGACGCGTGATCGTGTTGGGCAAAGCCTATTTCACCAAACAAGCCTCGATCCTTCTCCAATTCGCGAAGTCAACATCGGACAAGGAACTCTCCGCCAAGCTGGTCAGCAAGGCGGCCGATCTGAAAGCGCAGGGCGACCCGCTGCCCGAGATGGATCACAGCCTGAGAGCGCCCGACGTCGATCCGGACAATGAAACGGGAGCCACCTGATGCTAGCCGTGAGCCTGGTCGTCGCCGTGGCATGTTTGGCCACCGTCATCCCCGTCTTTCTCGTCATCGAGACGATCGCGCGGCGGCCGCACTAGGCGCATTCAACCGCGCTTGGGTTGGGGCCGATCGAGACGCTGCCGTTGCGCGCGCATGCGGCTCGTCTTCTCCTTGAGTGCCTCGATCTCCTCGTCGAGCTTTGCGCTCCTGGATTTCGGCGGCTCATCGCCGCGCAGCTTCTCGAGCGCCTTCTCGACCGACAGCTTTGAAGTCTCTGCCATCAGGGTTCTCCCGGACGTCTCCTGACGCGCCTTTCGTGCTGTGGCGCGCGGCAATTCTGAGCCGGAGGCGGGACGACGCGATATTGTCCCAAAGGGCATCCCGCCATCCTGCTGCTGGAGCGACATTTCCATCTCCACCTTCGTGATCACCCCTTTTGCCTCGACGCCCGCACTCGGCTAGAACGCAACGCGACCTGTCCTTACGATTTGCTCTGCAGGAGTTTTGCCCGTGGCCCTGATGCCGGTGTCCGATGCCCTCGCCGCGGTGCTTGCGGGCGTCGTGCCCGTGGCTGAGGAGATGGTCGCGCTGGATGCAGCCTACCACCGCGTGCTCGCGCGCGACGTCGCGGCCAGGCGCACGCAGCCGCCGCAGGCGATGTCGGCGATGGACGGCTATGCGGTGCGCGCCACCGACGCGGCGAAGGTGGGCGCAGAGATCACCGTGATCGGCGAGGTCGCGGCCGGCCGGCCGTTTGCGGGAACGGTCGGCGCGAGCCAGGCGGTGCGGATCTTCACCGGCGGCGTGGTGCCCGATGGCGCGGACGCGGTGGTGATCCAGGAGGACACCGTCGCTGACGGCAAGCGCGTCACGATCAAGGAGGCCGCGATCGTCGGACGGCACATCCGCCCCGCCGGCGTCGATTTCCGCGAGGGCGACGTGCTGCTCCGACAGGGAGCCCGGCTGACCGAACGCGACCTCTCACTCGCCGCCGGCATGAACCATCCGGAGCTTGCCGTCCGCCGCCGGCCCAGGGTCGCGATTCTCGCGACCGGCGACGAACTGGTGATGCCGGGCTCGACGCCCGGCGCGGGCCAGATCGTTTTTTCCAACGGCTACGCCTTGCACGCGCTGGCGCGGGCCGAGGGCGCCGAAACGTTCGATCTCGGCATTGCAGCCGATACCGTTGCGGCGACCACCGCCGGTATCCGCCGGGCCCGCGAGAGCGGCGCCGACATCCTGATCACGACCGGCGGGGCCTCGGTCGGCGACCACGATCTGGTCAGGCCTGCGCTTCAAGCCGAAGGCTTCGAAATGGCGTTCTGGAAAATCGCGATGCGGCCGGGCAAGCCCATGATGCACGGCCATCTCGGCGCGATGCGGGTGATCGGCCTGCCCGGCAATCCGGTGTCGTCCTATGTCTGCGGCTTCCTGTTCATGGTGCCGTTGATTCGCGCGCTTGCGGGCCGCTCGCGCGTTCATCACCGCCTCGAGCGCGCCGTGCTCGGGCGCGACGTCGGGCCCAACGATGTCCGCGAGGACTATCTGCGCGCCAGGCTCGAGGAGCGCGAGGACGGCACGCTCGTGGCCGTTCCGGTCAACCACCAGGACTCCTCGCTGCTTGCGAATCTCGCTATGGCACAGGCACTTCTCGTGCGCGCGCCATTCGCGCCAAAGGCCGAAGCAGGCACGCCTTGCGAGGTGTTGCGGCTGCCCTTGTGAGTGCGATCTGATTCGCGCGTGACGCGAACTTCGCCGCGTTCACACAAAATTAAGTGGTTGCGGAACACATATCGAACATATAGTGTCCGTTCATGATTTGTTTCGAGCATCTAGCGGCTTCTGCTGAATCTGACGTCTCGGAATCGAACGACATCAACCGGGGGACTTGGTCGAGATGTTAACGCGCAAACAATACGAGCTTCTGCGGTTCATCAGTGAGCGCCTCAAGGAAAGCGGCGTGCCGCCCTCCTTCGACGAAATGAAGGACGCGCTCGATCTGCGCTCGAAGTCGGGCATCCATCGCCTGATCACCGCGCTGGAAGAGCGCGGCTTCATCCGTCGCCTGCCCAACCGCGCGCGCGCCATCGAGGTCATCAAGCTGCCCGAGCTTCAGGCTGCAGGCGCCGGCCGCCGCGGCTTCACGCCGAGCGTCATCGAAGGCAATCTCGGCAAGGTGCGGGGCCCAAGCGCTACTGTCGACGAGGGCGAGCGTCCGGTCGCCGTGCCCGTGATGGGACGGATCGCGGCCGGCACGCCGATCGAGGCGTTGCAGACCCGCAGCCACACCATCAGCGTACCGCCGGACCTGCTCGGCTCGGGCGAGCACTATGCGCTCGAAGTGCGCGGCGATTCGATGGTCGACGCCGGCATCCTGGATGGCGACATGGCGCTGATCCAGCGCAACGAGACCGCGGATACCGGCGACATCGTGGTGGCGCTGATCGACGACGAGGAAGCGACGCTCAAGCGCTTCCGCCGCCGCGGTGCGTCGATCGCGTTGGAGCCCGCGAACACCGCCTATGAGGTGCGCATCCTGCCGCCGAACCGGGTGAAGATTCAGGGCAAGCTGATCGGGCTGTACCGGAAGTACTGATTGCCCGGCAGATTGCCGGCCATCGCGCAGCGACGCGGGCGGACGGATTGTCCGCTCCGGCGGAATGGTGTTTCCGCTTCCACCGCGATTATCCTCACACCTGCGCAGAGCTAATCCTCAAGCACCGCAAGCGCGAATGCGCGGTGCACGATAAAGAGGAAAAAACCGTGCGACAGATGATTTTGGGCGTGTTCTCGGCGGCCTTGCTCGCGGGCTCGGCCTCCGCGAGCGATGCAGCGCAACACCACTGTGCCATCCGCAAGACGGAGCACGCGGTAACCAGCGCGCCATTCCGCAATTCCAACAATGCGATCGCACCCGCGCCGCAGGTGAGCTGGCCCTATTCAGGGTACTCCGCTCCTGCCGGCCGCTGATGGAAGCTCGCGTGAGTGAATGGTGTGAACCAAGATAGACTAACAGCGAGAGGCTTTGTTCCTGGTTTGCCGGGAAAGATAATGTGATCGGGCGACGCGCACACGGGCCGCAGATTTGCCCACAAACGCGATACACTCGAAGGCTTCCAACTCTGATAGAGGCCTGCGCCTCCGGGGGGGCGCGGACCTGCTATCTCGCATGAGGAGCACTCCGATGTGTGACTACAGCCTACATGCCGTTGCGACCCGCCCCGCTCAAGTCGGCGAGACGATCGTCACGACAACCTTCCGCGGCACCTCGACGCGTGGATTTGCGTCGGAGCGTGATCTCTCGGTTGCCGTCTGCCTCCTGCCGGGCACCGAGCTCGCCTTCGCCGACAACGTCCGCTACGACAATCGCTGGATCTGGACACGCACCGTCAATTCCCGCGTCGGCAAGTTCGGCAAGGTCGATCCGCACATTCCCGATCGTCATCATGATGCGATCGAATTCCCCGACGGCAACTACGTGCTGGTGACGCAGCTCGTCGAGGGACAGCGTGCCACCGTTCTGCAATTGCCGGTGACGCAGCCGCTCGGCGAGAAGACAGAGCAGCCCGCCGTCGAGCAGCACACGACCACGACGCCTACGACACGCCTGCCGATCGGCTGACGCGTCTTTCAATCCTCGGCCTGCAGGTCGGCCTCCGACGGCGTAGCGTCCTTGCTGCGTGGAGTAGCCGGCCGCGGTGCGAGGCTGAGCTCGAAATCGCTATCGCCGGCCTCAGCCGGCGACCAGGGGCGGTTTGCGCCCCTTGCTTTCACCGTTTGCAGCGTGAAACCGTCGCCCTCGCGCGATAGGGTGAGCGCGCCTTGCGTCTTCAGACGCTCGCGATCCACGACCATTGCCGCGCAATCGGTTGCTGCCGGCTTCGCCGTCACCACCAGCGCGGCGCGGCTGCAATCATCCGCCAGCGCGTCGACACGCAGCGAGAGCGCGACCAGACGACCATCAGCGAGCGGCGTCACGCAGCCGGCCTCGTCGCATGAGACGCCGTCGGCGAGCGAGGTAGCGGTTGCGCTGCGCGGATCGGCATCGGCTGCAAGCCACTCCTTGAGGAGAAAATTGTCCTTGCCGGTTCGGATCAGGTGCAGTTGGCGGTCCCTGCCGCGCACCGCGACGCTGTGGCCGTCGCCCGCGATCAGGATGTCGGGCTGGCGCACGTGCAGCGTCGAACCAATCGAGAGCGCGAGCACGATGGCGCCCGTCCAGCGCAGCGGCGTGCGCAACAGGCCCATCACGATGAGGCCGATGCTGGCGGCAATCAGCGGACCGGTGCCGAACGCGGCGATGCGGCCGACCGCGCCCGGCAACGCCGCGACCCAGCGCGTCACAACGACCATCCAGTCGATGCCGATCCCCATCAGCCACCAGAACACGCCATCGAGCCCGAACGGCGCTGCGATCAACCCCAAAAGTCCGGCGGGCATCACCAGCGCCGAGACCACCGGCATCGCCGCGAGATTGGCGAGCACCCCGTAAGGCGTGACGCGGTGGAAATGGAAGGCGGCATAAGGTGTCGTCGCAAGCCCCGCGATCAGCGAGGCCATCAGCAGCATGACGAGCTCGCGGCCGCCCCACAGCGCGATGCGCGCTGTAGCGGAGTGATCGGGCGAGGCAAACAGGTTCGGCATACCGATGTGCACCAGCGCGACGAGGCCGAGAGTCGCAGCAAACGACATCTGGAAGCTCGGATGCACGAGAGCCTCCGGCGCGACCGCGAGCACGATCATCGCGGCAACCGCGAGCGTGCGGAAGGTGATGGCACGCCGATCAACCATCACCGCGATCAGCACCACCGCCGTCATGAAGAACGAGCGCTGCGTTGCAACCTCCGCGCCGGACAGCAGCAGGTAAAATGCGGCCGCCACCAGCGCAGCCGCAGCCGACCATTTCTTGATCGGATAGCCCACTGCAAATCCCGGGATCAGCGCCAGCAGCGCGCGCACCGCAAAGAACACCACGCCGGCGACGACGGCCATGTGATAGCCGGAGATCGACAGCACGTGCCCGAGGCCCGAGATGAACATGGCATCGTTCACGGGCTCGGTGATTGCGTCGCGCCGCCCCGTGAGGAGCGCGGTGGCGATCGCGCGGTTGTCGCCGTCGAGCGTGGCGCGGATGCGCGCGTCGATCGCGTCGCGCAGGCCTTGCATGATCGCAGCATAGCGCAGCCGCAGGCCTCCGGTCTCCGGTGGCTCAGCGACCGTGATCGCCCCCATCGCAAAGCCTGACGCGCCGATGCCCTGAAAAAACATGTCGCGAGCGAAATCGTAGCTGCCGGGCCGCAAGGGCGCGAGCGGCGGCATCAGGCGCGCCTTGAGTTGCACGAAGCTGCCGACCTCCGGTGCCGTGCCCTTGCGCACCGACAGCCGCACACGCTCGAGCTGGATGTCGCCGCGCGGCGCCTCCATCGCACTCACCCGAAGCACGAAGCGGTCGGTGCGCTCGCGGATATCGCGCGTCTCTACGAAGCCGGACAGCGCCACCGAATAGAGCGGCTTCGCCAGCACGGTGTGCGCGATGCGCGCGGTCTTCCAGGTCGCCGTGGCAAAACCTGCGGCGATCGCTGCGATCATGATGGCGGGTGCGAACAACCGGCTCCGCCGCAACAGCACGCTAGCCACCATGAGCACCAGCGCCGTGATCACGGCGACCGAGAGCACGGGTTCGTGGTCGGCGGCAAAATAGAGAGCAATTCCGGTACCGAAGGCCACGGGCACCCACGGCAGCAGCCGCCCCGCGCCGGCTTCCGCCCTGGCCCATCCACGCAACGTCTCGGCCAGCGACGACCACGCGCCAAAGCCCGCCGGCACAAGGCCGCCGGCCGAAGCCGCACGGCCTACAGGCCATGTCCCGGCGATCCCTTGCGAGCGGTGTGGCCGGGAAGGCTCCGCCATTCCTGCACCTTACAATACGCGACGGGTGCGGAGGCTACCGGAAGGTGTTGGGACGCGAATAGCGGAACGGAAAGGGAACCAGCTCGAGGACCGCTACTTTTCCTCTTCCATCGTCACGGCAACCGCCGCCTTGGCGGAGAGCCGGACCTTGTTGCCCTCGACATCGGCAACGAGGCCCTTGTCGATGAAGTGATGATGGCCCTTGTGGCTGCCCTCACCGCTGTCCTTCCTGGTCAGCTTGATGCGGTTGCCTTCGACACGGTCGACGGTACCGATATGAACGCCGTCGGCGCCGATCACTTCCATATGTTCTGCGATGTTTTGCATGCCAGTATCCTTCTCTGGTCCCCTCACAACGCCTGGAACCCCTTTTCTGTTCGTTGCCCTTGCGGCCTCCTTCGCAAACGCGCCGTGTCAGGTCGATTGCGCCGAAAGTCTCATAAGTTGCCAGCCCCTGGTGGGACTACACTATGTGTTCCCCGCCTCCCCGACAGACGGGCAAGGCAGTGGTGGCTCGCGGTTCTAAGGCCGCTGGAGCTCTCCTCAGGTGACGGAAAACGCGCCTGAGGTCAGACGTTGCAGACGCAACTCTTTGAACTGACGCCTGCAACGCCGCGCATCACGCTCTTCCCGCGAGAAGATGACCGCTGAAACAAGCGAGGAGACGTTATGAAACGATAGGAGTTGCACATGCAGGTACCGAGTGATTTTCGCCGCGTGATCATTGCTGCATCGGTGGGAAACGTCATCGAATGGTATGACTTCTATATCTTTGGCAGCCTGGCCGCGGTTCTGTCGGTCAAGTTCTTCGAGCAATCCCACCCGGTTGCAGCCCTGCTCAGCACGATCGCGCTTTTCACCGCAGGATTTCTGATCCGTCCGCTGGGGGCGTTCCTGTTCGGATGGATGGGTGACCGGGTCGGCCGCAAATATACGTTTCTCATTACGCTCAGCGGAATGGGACTAGGCACAGGCGCGATCGGATTGATCCCGACCTACCAGTCGATCGGCCTGACAGCCGCGTTCGTTCTGTTCGGTCTGCGCATGATTCAGGGCCTGTGCCTTGGCGGCGAATATGGCGGTGCCATTACCTACGTTGCCGAGCATGTGCCGGACGACAAGCGCGGCTACTACACCGGCTGGCTGCAGACCTCTCCGACGCTCGGCATCGTGGTATCGCTGGCCGTGATCGTCCTCACGCGGACCTATGCCGGCACTGAGGCCTTCGACGCATGGGCGTGGCGCGTTCCGTTCCTGCTGTCCTTCCTGCTGGTGGCGATCGCGATCTATATCCGACTCCAGCTCCAGGAGACGCCGATCTTCCAGGAGATCAGGGCCCGCGGCCAGATGACGACGAATCCGTGGAAAGAGGCCTTCCTCAGTTCGAACATCAAATATATTGGGATCGCCACTGTGGTCCTGATCGGACAGGGCGTGGTCTGGTACAGCGGTCAGTTCTGGGCGCTGTACTTCCTGCAGCAGGTCTCCAAGGTGGACGCGCTGACCTCCGCCTACATCGTGGGAGCCGCCCTGCTCATTGCAACGCCGAGCCTGATCTTCTTTGGCTGGCTGTCGGATCAGATCGGCCGCAAGCCAGTGATCCTCGGCGGCATGCTGCTCGCCGCGGTCACGTATTATCCGCTGTATCTGTGGTTGGGAACGGTGACGCAGCCCGGAAACATCAACTACGCAACCGCGACCTTCATCATCTTCATCCTCGTTTGCTATGTCGGGATGGTCTACGGGCCGGTCGGCGCGTTTCTGGCGGAATACTTCCCCGCCCGGATCAGGTACACGTCGGTCTCCGTGCCGTACCACATCGGTAACGGCTGGGGTGGCGGATTGGTGCCGTTCATCACGTCAGCAGCTTTCGCCGCGACCGGCAGCATCGGCTACGCACTACTCTACCCGATCGTGGTCCCCGCGATCTGCTTCGTGCTCGCGGTTTTCCTGATGCCAGAGACGCGAAAGATCAGCATCTGGCAACCGACCGAGCCGAGAGCCGCCTAGCGATGGAAGGATGCTGGTGCAGGACCGCAAGCGCCCTGCACCAGGCCCAACGGGTCTGCTTTTCGCGCGAGCGAGGCCAATCTCCGCCTCCCCGACCGCCAGCGGATAGCGGCCGGCAAGAGGCTCGGCTGACTGCTCTGTCAGCCGACTAGGTGATGCCAGCGATCGTGCCACCAGGAGCTGAAATCACGATCGGTTATCAGCTCCCAACCGCCGAACAAGATCACCAAGATGCCCGAGACTACGCTACTCACCATGGCTGATACTGGTTCGTAGCCAATGGTCCAAGGCGCCAGCACCAGAGCCAGACCCAGCAGCATTTCTCCCCACTCTTCCAGATAGGACGGGATGACAAATGCCTCTATGGCAAACAGCATGACGCCGAGTCCGAGCGCGATGGTCATCCAGACGGCCGCCCCCGATAAGCCCAGGACGAAGGACGACAGGACCAGCCACACGCCGACCAACAGGCTGGCAGCATCCTGCCAATGTTGGATGCGCATGATGCTCACCTCCCTTCCCCCACTATGTGGGGATTCATTGATGAAAATGCATCCGTCCAACCTGCGATGTGTTGCCGCTCATGCGATCCGATGCGCTTCCAATCAACCTGGCCGGCACCGGAAAGAGCCCTTGCGAGTGCGCCGCACCAGGATGCACACTTGCTGCGCTTGACAGGTGTCGACTACTGCTCTCGGCCCCACTTGGTTCGCGTGCTGCCGGGACAAGAGGGAGATGACGCCATGCGAGAAATCGAAATCCACGACTATGCGCGGCAGTTGCTGGAAGCACATGGCCCCAAGGCGATTGCGGAGGCCGCCCAGAATGCCATCGATCTCGAGTCAAAGGGCGAGTTCGAACTGGCCAAGACCTGGCGGCATATCGAAGACGCGATGAAGCTTATGCGCGGACCGCACCAAAGCTGAAGCAGCCGGCGCGCCTGGCTGCCTGACTCCGAGTGCCGCCAAACCGGATTGAGGCTGGAGCGGCGGCAACACAGAATATGGACCACAATTCGTCGCAAGCCGTTCGGCTGCGGCTGAACGGCAACGCGACGCGACGCGCAAGACGCATGATGCTGGGAGCGAAGCCATGGTTCGAAATTGTGCAACAGCCGAAGACCTCGTGAAGGCAATCAAGGACGAGAACGTCCAGATGATCGACCTGCGGTTCACCGACTTGCCGGGGGTGTGGCAACATTTTTCCGTCCCACCGAGCGCAGTAAATGTCGATGCTTTCAACGAGGGCATTGGATTCGACGGCTCGTCGATCCGCGGCTTCCAGGAGATCCAGGAAAGCGACATGCTGGTCGTCGCCGATCCGACGACGGCCTTCGTCGACCCCTACAGTCCGGCGAAGACGCTGGTCCTGATTTGCAACATCAGGGATCCCGTGACCGGCCAATCCTACAGCCGCGACGCCCGCTATATCGCCCAAAAGGCCGAAACTTATCTGAAGGGCACCGGACGCGCCGATACCAGCTACTTCGGGCCGGAAGCTGAGTTCTTCGTCTTCGACGACGTGCGCTACGGACAGGGCATCAACCACGCCTTCCACGACATCGATTCCAGCGAAGGCAGCTGGAATACGGGCAAGGAGGAAGAGCCGAATCTGGGTCACAAGCCGCGCCCGAAGGAAGGATACTTTCCCGTTCCTCCGACCGACAGCATGCAGGCGCTGCGCACCGAAATGGTGCTGACGATGGAAGAGCTGGGCATCCAGATCGAAGCCCATCACCATGAAGTGGCAACCGGCGGCCAAAACGAGATCGACATGCGCTTCACCACGCTGACCCGCATGGCCGACAATTTGATGATCTACAAATACGTGGTGAAGAACACCGCGCATAAGCACGGCAAGACTGCGACGTTCATGCCGAAACCGCTCTTCGAGGACAACGCTTCGGGCATGCACGTTCACCAGTCGCTGTGGAAGGGTGAGACCAATCTGTTCTACGACAAGGGCGACTATGCCGAATTGAGCCAGTTCGCCCGCCACTACATCGGCGGGCTTTTGACGCACGCCTGGGCGTTGTGCGGGCTTTGCGCTCCCACAACGAACTCCTATCGGCGTCTGGTGCCGGGCTATGAGGCTCCAATCAACCTCGTCTACTCCCAGCGCAACCGCTCGGCGTGCTGTCGGATTCCGATGTATTCGCCGAACCCGCGTGCCAAGCGCGTCGAGTTTCGTTCGCCCGACCCATCCTGCAATCCCTACCTGGCGTTTGCCGCGATGCTGATGGCCGGCCTCGACGGTATCGACAACCGGATCGACCCCGGCAGCCCCATCGACAAGAACCTCTACGACCTCCCACCTGCCGAAGCGAAAGAGGTGAAGTCGACACCGGGATCGCTGGACCAGGCCCTCGACGCGCTCGAGCACGATCACGCGTTCCTGCTACGCGGCGGCGTCTTCACCGCCGACGTGATCGAAACCTGGCTCGACTACAAGCGAAAGAAGGAGATCGACCCGATCCGGCTGCGACCGCATCCTTACGAGTTCCATCTGTACTACGACATCTAGGGGCTACGCCCGTTTTGTTACTACGAGATCTGCAGCCATGCGCATGCCAAGAAAGCGGAGCCCAACAGCGGATTTGCCGAAGCCGAAAATGCGCCACGCCGGGGCACCTGCGACCGGCAACAAGCGGCTGGCCGATCAGACCCGCAAGATTCTCGGCAAGCACTACGCGAGCAAATATCGGGTGCGGTAACTGCGATCACTAGCCTGGCCTTGAGCCTGACCGTGGGTGGCAGCGCGGCAACGAGCGAAATCGGCCGCCCGTGCGGCTTGCAATCACTTTCCGGCGGCCTAACATGGATTGCGTAGCTCTTCTCATAGGAGCCTGCAGCCATGGAACTCACCGTGGTGCCCATCGCCAAGCCGGACACGGCCAACTTCATCTTCGGTCAATCTCATTTCATCAAAACCGTGGAAGATCTCCACGAGGCGCTGGTGGGCGCGGTTCCGGGCATCCGCTTCGGGCTCGCCTTCTGCGAGGCCTCTGGTAAACGGCTGGTTCGCTGGTCGGGTAATGACGACGCCGCGCTCGCTCTCGCGCGTGACAACGCATCGGCCATCGGCGCCGGCCACACCTTCCTGATCTTCCTGGGCGACGGGTTCTTTCCCGTCAACGTCCTGGCTGCCGTACGCGCCGTGCCGGAGGTCTGCCGCATCTACTGCGCGACGGCCAACCCCACGCAAGTGATCGTCGCGCAAACGGAGCTTGGCCGCGGCGTGCTCGGCGTCGTCGATGGCGCCTCGCCGATGGGCGTTGAAACCGACGCCGACATTGCGTGGCGGAAAGACCTGCTGCGAAAAATTGGGTACAAGCTGTAGCGGCTGGATGAAGCCGAAGTCGACCGACTGACGCCGCCACGCATCGAACCCGAGGAAATTCGCGGCCAATCACTTGGCCCTCCTCCTCGCACGAATTCGGCTACGGCAGCGCACTCGATGCAACTTGACGAACGCGAGGTGGTTGGCGGCCAGCGGAAGAGCCGGCGCGCCTGGGCCGCGACTTTGACGTCGTCATTCGCCGGACGAGGGCCGGCTGGCCATCCTATCTCAAGCCGCGCCCTTTCATGGCCGATCAAGCATATCTCGTCACTGCGCCGTCGTTGCTGGAGGCCAACCCCATCGAAAAGGTCGAAGACC
>NZ_JBBIAM010000087.1:0-41086 GCF_054185185.1 Bradyrhizobium sp. UFLA05-153 | reverse complement strand
ATTCCAGACTCGCGCCATTTCATCCTCCGACCAGACAAGGCTCCCCGAAGCCAAGACGTTCCGCGATGCCCTCACGGATCTTAGGTCAGGGCCGGATCTCTGAATTTCGGCTGCTTTTCCTTGTGATTGGGCCGGTGCTCGCTTCTTGTCTGGCCAGTGATGGCCGGCGGTGGAACTCGCGGGCGCGCCGGTCGTTGCTTGGCCGCGGTAGCAGTAGCGAGTAGGAGGACCAGTGAACCGACGCCAGCTTGTTCGAGGGTCGGCGGTGCTGCCGGCGTTGCTGCTCGCCTCGCGGAGCGGATTCGCCGCCATTGGTCCGTCGGAGGGCACATTCGGGCCATCCAACGTGAGGGACCTCGCCCGCATGCTGGCGAGCAAATCGTACGAGGCGCCCGACGAGAAGCTGCCGAGCGGCTTGCGGGACCTCGATTACGATCAGTACCGCTCGATCCGCTTCCTGTCCGAGCGCGCGCTCTGGCGCGGCAAGAATCTCCCGTTCGAAGCGCAGTTCTTCCATCGCGGCTTCTTCTATAAGACCCGGGTGAACATCTTCGAGGTCGCGGACGGAAAGGCCACCGAGATCAAGTATTGCAAGGCGGACTTCTCCTTCGGCGACAAAGTTCCAGGGTTCGAGGACGCCGATCTGGGGTTCGCCGGTTTCCGAATCCACGCGCCGATGAACCGGGCCGATTACTACGACGAGGTCTGCGTCTTTCTGGGCGCGAGTTACTTCCGTGCCGTCGCCAAGGGACAGACGTATGGGCTTTCCGCTCGGGGGCTTTCGATCGATACGGGCGAAGCCAAGGGCGAGGAATTTCCGCTCTTCAAGGCCTTCTGGCTGGAGCGGCCTGCGCCTGGTGCGACTGCGCTGGTTATCCACGCTTTGCTCGACAGCAAAAGCTGTGCGGCGAGCTACCGATTCACCGTTCGGCCCGGGGACACGACGGTCTTCGACGTCGAGATGTCGGTCTATCCGCGTGTCGAAGTGCAGCGGGCCGGGCTCGCGCCGATGACCAGCATGTTCTTCTACGGTCCGAACGACCGCAACGACATCGACGATTTCCGCCCTTCCGTTCACGATTCCGACGGCCTTGCGATCTTCAACGGGAAGGGCGAAAGCCTCTGGCGTCCGCTCAGCAATCCCCGAGACCTCCAGATCAGCACCTTTCAGGATATCAATCCCCGCGGGTTTGGGTTGATGCAGCGGGAGAGAAACTTCTTTGCTTATCAGGACATCGAATCCAGCTTCGAAAAACGTCCCAGTCTCTGGATGGAGCCGATCGGGGACTGGGGCGAGGGCGGGGTCATGCTGTTCGAGATCCCGACCAAGGAGGAGGTTCACGACAACATTGCCGCATTCTGGCGGCCTAAGAACCCGCTGCAAGCCAAGGGTGAACACAACTACACCTATCGGCTGCATTGGGGACCGGACAATCCCAGACCGCATTCGCTCAACCGCTTCACGCGCACCGGCATTGGAGCGAGGGGCGAAGACGCCCGCCTCTTCGTTCTCGATCTGGTCGGCGACAACTTGAAAGGCATCGACCCTGCGGGCGTAAAAGGTGTGGTGACGGCTGACAAGTCGGAAGTGAAGAACATCGTCACGCAGCCCAACCCCCACACCGGCGGCTGGCGGCTGAGCTTCCAGTGTCAGGTCAAGGGCGAGCCGATCGAGCTACGCGCGTTTCTGACCGAAGGCGACAAGCCCTTGTCGGAAGTCTGGGTCTACCGATGGGCACCCTGAGCACGGCCCCGCGGCCGGTTGCCGGCGCTATCGCGACCCAACGCCTGTTGCCGCGCGAGTCTCCCCTTCCCATGGCGCCTGGCGATCTCGGAAAAGACCGGGTGCCGGACCGCGTCCCTGCGCCGGTCGCCACCGCGATGGCTTGGCGACGCGGTCTCATCCTCTTTTGCACGGCGGCGCTCACGGGGGCGGGAGGATATGAGATGTATCGCGTGCTGGAGGTCGGCGGCGTCACCGTCCTCGAAGCCATGGTGCTGGCGCTCTTCATTGTCCTGCTCGCTTGGGTCGCCTTTTCGTTCGCGTCCGCCGTCGCGGGATTCTTCGTGCTGCTGGCCCAACGTTCGGACGGGGACGCCTTCGCGCCTGGTGCGGAATTACCTGTCATCGCAAGCCGCACAGCCATGCTGCTTCCCACCTACAACGAGGACCCGCACCGATTGACGGCCCGGCTGCGTGCGATCATCGAGTCCTTGGAGGCGACCTCGCGAGGAAATCTGTTCGACTGGTTCGTTCTGAGCGACAGCACTGATCCCGACATCTGGATCGCCGAGGAGAAGGCGTTGCTTGCATTGCGACAGGCCGTCGGAATGCCGCGGCTGTACTATCGTCACCGCGCCGACAACACAGCGCGCAAGGCCGGCAATATCTCCGAGTGGATCAACCGTTTCGGCGCGGGCTACGACTTCATAATCGTGCTCGACGCCGACAGTCTCATGAGCGGGCAGACCGTCGTCCGATTGGTCCATGCCATCGAGACCAATCCGACCGCCGGGCTGGTCCAGACGCTTCCCACGATCGTCAACGCGCGAAGTCTGTTCAGCCGTGTCCAGCAATTCGCGGGCCGCCTTTACGGTCCGCTGATCGCCGCCGGGGTCGCCTGGTGGCACGGCTCGGAAGGCAACTACTGGGGACACAACGCGATCATCAGAGTGAAGGCGTTCGCAGAAGCGGCCGCGCTGCCGCAGCTCCGAGGACGGAAGCCGTTCGGCGGGCACATCCTCAGCCACGATTTCGTCGAGGCCGCGCTAATGCGGCGGGCCGGGTGGGGCATCTACATGCTGCCGATGCTCGGCGGAAGCTACGAAGAGGTGCCGCCTTCGCTGCTCGATTTCGCCGCGCGCGACCGGCGTTGGTGTCAGGGCAATCTTCAGCATCTGGCCGTGGTCCCAGCGCGAGGTCTCCATTGGGTGTCGCGCCTGCATTTCATGGTAGGCATCGGGACCTATCTGACGGCGCCGCTGTGGCTGCTATTCCTGCTGCTGGGAATGTTGATCTCTCTGCAGGCCCGGTTCGTACGGCCGGAATATTTCCCGAAGGGCTTCTCATTGTTTCCGACCTGGCCGGCCCAGGATCCCGTGCTCGCCATCTGGGTGTTCGTCGCCACCATGGGTCTGTTGCTGTTGCCAAAGCTGCTCAGCCTTGTCCTCGTGTGGACGCGGCGATCGGCGCGTGGGCAATTCGGCGGCGCGTTGCGTGCCTCGGCCGGGGTTTTCGCGGAGATCGTCGTATCCGCGTTGATGGCGCCCGTGATGATGATCTTTCAGTCGATCGCCGTCGTCGAGATTCTGGCTGGCCGCGATGCGGGCTGGCAGACGCAGAGGCGCGACGACGGCACGGTGGAGCGCCGCGAGCTCTATCGGAAATACGGCGTTCCGACCGCGTGCGGCGTCGTGATGGCTGCAAGCGCCTACGCCGTTTCGCTACCCCTTCTGCTCTGGATGTCGCCGGTCATCGTGGGGCTCCTGTTCGCCGTTCCCATAGGGGCGCTGACTGCCGCCCCCGCCTCCGGCAAATTGTTTGCCACGCCGGAGGAAAGAGAACCGACTCTCGTCTTGCGTCGAGCGAACGAATTGAGCGGGTCGATCGATGTAGGCATAAGACCGGCCTTGGTGGAGCTGCGCGAAGACGCCGCGCTCCTGGCCTTCCACCTCGCGCAGCAGTCACCTCCTCGCGCCGCCCGGCCCGACACGATCGACGCCAACCTGGTGGTTGGCCGCGCCAAGGTCGATGCGAGCGATAGCTTCGAGCAGGCGGCTGCCCATCTGTCGTCGCGGGAGGTCTTTTCGATCCTGAATGATGGTCCAATGTTATCCGCGGTGCTGCAGAAGGGATGAACACGCCCCAAGCGCTCGGAGACCCGGCCTGGGCTCGAACCAGGATAGAAAGTATTCCCTTACTTTTGCGTGGAATTCCCGCTTCCGCCACCGGGTCGGTCGAACCGTCGGCCGACATCGAAGGAACAGCAATACCCCTTTCGTGGTGCCAACTTGGAGAACTTCCCGACCGGCCACTCGAGGCGCCGCTAAGGATTCATCTAAGGGGGCTCGCTACCGTCGAGAGGCGAGGGTGGGCCCTTGTGTCCGCGCTTGATCGGGAAGACCGCTCTGCAGCGCCGCTCGCCTTTGGGCGACGGCGTGATCGAACAGTTCGAGGGCGAGAGCGAACGCGGCCATGTCCTCCTGTTCGATGGCTCCATCGTCGTAGCACTTGAGGGCTTCGCCGATGATCGCGTCGACTTCGCGTTGCGATGTCAGCAAGTCCTCTTCGGACGGGGCACCCCGGACGTCCGAGACCAGCGCGAGAATGCGGTTGCGATGGCTGGTGTTGTCGTCCCGCTCGTCCCGGTTCAGGTAGCGACGCAGCCAGGCGGCGGCCGAACCGATGCCGGAAAGAAGAAGCAGAGCGAACCAGAAGTAGTCGCTGTACTTGTCCAGAAACGTCCGCTCGGTCCCGTTGATGACCGCAGCTGCGCCACGGTGCACGGAGGGCTCCGCCTCCTTCTCGGTTTCTGGTTTTGTGATGTGCGCGGCGCCGGCGACACGTTGGCTTATGGTGTCGCGTACCGCGAAAAGCTGCCGGTAGAAGGCCGCAGCTTTGGCTTCGGACAATTCTTTTCTGGCAAGGATGAGATGGTTGACGCTGATGGTGTCGACCTTGTCCTCAGGCCAGGCCGGGTCCGCGTTGAAGACGCTGCCGGGGATCTCTTCGGCTTCGTAGCGGGGGTGCCTCAGGGCGATGGCCTCGGACGCTTCGACCGGAAGAAACTTCGGCGCTCCGCGCGATCGGGAAGTCGCGGCAATGGCCGCCGCCGTGATCTTGCTGTCGAGCGGACCGACGGCTAGATACGCGTCGAGAGTGGTGTCTTGGGCAAGCTTTTCGATCTCTTCGGTCCCGAATTGAGCCGTGGCAACCTTGTCGGGCTGCACGCCTGAGCCCTCTAGAATTGTCCTCAGGAGTGCGACGTTGGCGCCGGTCCTTCCGATGATGCCGACCTTGTGCCCCGCCAGATCGGCGATCTCTGCGATCTTGGCCCCTGCCTTTTTCTTGGAGTCCTTGCCGGGTCGCCCGGAGGGCGACCACAGGACAACGTAATTCTTACGCAGGACGGCGAGCGTCTGCGCGTCGGCCGGCATGGCAAGATCGCCCCGGCCGACCGCCAAGTCGGTTTTGCCGGCGCCCATGAGGGCGAGAGATTCGGCCGCTCCTTCGGTCGTGATCGGCGAGATCCTGACTGTCCTGCTTTCCTCCTCGAATGCCTCGGCCATCGCCTGGACCACCTGATGGTCTTCGCTACCTGTGGGGCCGACGGCGATCCGTAGGGTCTCGGGCTGCAGGACGTAGAAGAGGGCCGCCGCCGCAGCGCCGAAGATGACGAAGCCTAGAGCCAGTACGATCAGCAGCCTCCGTTGGCGTCGATCGGGAGCACTCCTGACTGCATCGAGCGGTGGCATCAGCGGTCTCTTCGTGAACAAGCGTCTCCTTGGGAGCTCAAGTGCGCCGCCGGAAGCTTGGCGAACCGGCGCAAGGCCGGAATGTTCCGTCGCATGCGGTAACGTCGTGGACGGGCGGAACCTTGGCATCATTCGAGGGTTCTCGACCCGGCCGCATATGGCGGCGAGGAGAGAAAGATGAACAAGCTTCTACTGACTACCGTGATGGCGGCGATGATCTCCACTGGCGCGATGGCGCAGTCCACGGTCGTCACCACCACCGGCACCGGCCATGCCGCCGCCGTGCAGATCGAGCCGGAATATCGCACGAAGATCCGCACCTACGTCACCGAGCACAAGGTGCGCCCCGTGCAGACCCGCGAGAAGATCGTCGTCGGCCAGCCCGTCCCGCGCGAAGTCGAACTCGAGGCGGTGCCTGCCGACTGGGGTCCCTCGCTCACCAAGTACCGCTATGTCTACTCGGGCGAGCGCGTGATGCTGGTCGATCCGTCGACCCGCACGGTCGTCCAGGAGATCGACTAAGCCCTCCGGGCGGGTCGCTGAAAGCAGCGGCCCGCCCCTCCAATCCGGCCACCGCCGATAGCTGATTTCTCATTTGCGAGCGGCCGTCCATGCCGATCATTCGTTATTTCGTCTTCGTCGGCGGCCTGCTGCTGGCGCTGCTCTTCGCTGCGGATCGCTACCTGCCGGCTCCGGTCGAAACTGCCGCCGTGGCGGATCCTGACAGGACCATCATCCGGATTAGCTCGGCGCGAAGCCTTCCGGAGAAGATCGTATTCGACACGCGTCCACGCGCCGACGTGCCAAACGTCGTGCAGGCGAATGCTATCCCCGAAGACCCGCGGGAGCAGATGCGCCAAGCCATGACCGCTATGCCCGCAGCACCGTCCGCAGAGGTCAAGAAAGAACCGCCCGCCCGCTTCGCCCAGGCACGTCCGCATCCCAAGCGCTCGGCGAAGCCGTCGACGAGAGTGCCCGAACGACGGCTTGCCTTCGATCGGCACGACCCATTTGCCGGCGGATGGTGGTGAGCGGAAAGTTCTCGATTGGCTTCAACGCAAAAGGCCGCGCCTTCTGGAGCGCGGCCTCGATCGTGCAGTTGGACCGGCCTCACCAGTGATGATGACGATGCCAGCGATGCCGAACGACCGGATAGGATCCGCCGTAATAGGCGTAGGCAGGGCGCACGACACGGCGGTAGCGATAGCCGTAAGACACGGGCGCCGTATAGTAGGTCGTAGTGTGGCCGCCGCCCCAGCGATATGGTTCGTCGTACCCGTAGTCGTAGGCGTAGGGCCCACCGTAATAGCCGGCTCGATAGTAGCCAGGCCCGCCGTAGTAGCCATAGCCCGGGCCCCAGGCGTAGGCCGAAGAAGCGAGGCCGCCGATAACCGCGCCCGCGACCAGGCCGCCTGCGATGCCTGGTCCCCAGCCGCCCCAGCCTCCTCGCCAATGGGCTTCGGCCGGAGACGTCGTGGCCACCGAGGCCAGACCAAGAGCGCCGACCATCAGCGCCGACATTGCAATCTTCTTCATCGAAAAACCTTTCACTTGCTGCGCCCCGGCGACAACGGGAAGAAGCGGCAAATGTTTCGCTGTCCCGGGCGGCGAGCGGGCAATGGATGCTCGGCGGCGGGGCAGCGTCTCTCGAACTCTGCGAGCTTGAAACGAAGCACCGGCGCACGGCGGGTTCGGGATCGATGCTGGGGCGCGAAAGCCCGCCAGACCGCCCGCAGCTCTCCTCCGTTGGAGCGCCCGTAGCAATGTTGAATCGCCGCAGCGCGTGTTTGCGGTAGGCTATCTCTCTTTGCTTGGGGGCTTCCCATGTTCGATGCTGCCACGACGACGCTGTTGCGCGCCGTGTTCGACGAGGTCTGCGAGGACGTTCCGCGTCTTCAAACCGGAGCTCGCACGCACGTCGCTTCGAAAATACTGGAGGCCGCCGCCAAGGGTGAGACCGCGCTCCGTCTGATTGACGCGCAGGCGTTCAGAGCTGAACCTCAAGCTCTGGACTCTGCGCTCGACTGATCACGCTTCGAACGCCTGGCGCGGACAAGGCTGCCGGACAGGATTCAACTGATCGGCGAGGTGAGCGGGCAGGACGGGCGATAATTGATCGCCGCCCGTTATCCCGCCATGAGCGTCCGTACCTGGTGGGCGCGCGCGACCTGCACCTGTTGGTGGCGGCACGCAGGGTACGCGTGTCAATCCGAGCGTTCGGCCTTTGAATTGCGTGTGGGTTGGCGCGGTCTATACAGCCGAAACGCTACAGCGCGATTGTCAGGCCTGCGACCAATGTCTCAAATTCGACGCGCACACCCAATACGAGGCGCTGGAGAACCTGAAAGCTTCAAGCGGCACGCTGCTTGCTTCGCTCCTACCGCCCTCACCGACGCCAGTTTCAGGGCGCTCGGCTGAAGAGCGGGAGAGCGCAGCGGAGTATTTGATGCGATCTGGAGTTCGTTCCTGCGGAGCCACAACAATTGTGCCCCTCGCAAGCTGCGCAGCCAATTTGGCGGGCTTTCCGCCAGCAGTGAAGCCGCCCCCTACTGTTTGGAGCGGATCAGAAGATCTATTCGCGCGCAATTCGGCGATGGTTGCCGCTGGAGATGATTCAGCTATCCATGCTTGTCGATATGGCGGCGTCGTCGACAGCCCCGTTTTCCCAAGAGGAAGCTTTGCTCGAAAAGATCATGGTCAGTCGCAGTGTGCATCCTTTGCGCACAACCTGATCGGAGGTAGGAACGACCATCCATACTTCACCCCGATCGAGCGCGACGGAGCCCGCGACGAACAACGATCTTGTGGCCAATTGTGGTCTGCACGGATGTTCGTTCGGTGATCGCAATCCTTAACGCGAGGTCCTGAACGCAGCTGAGGCGACAGCGTTTGCCTGCGCCTCATTCGGATTGCGCAATATTGAAATCGCAGGGGCCACTCGGGACCAGGCGGGATTGCTTTAGGCAATAAGGCACATCGGCGGGCAAGTGGAAGACGTTGCAAGTTGGCCAACGAGTGATCGAAACGGACGAGCTGTCTCCGGCCTCGCCGCTTTCTCGAGATCTCGAAAGCATATCCCGCTTTCAGGCGCGGCTACGCTGTTCCGCTGTCTATTCAAACCACGATTTGAGCGCACATGCGCAATCGCTCTTTCGGAGGAAGAGGTTGATGGAAAGTCGCTTCATGCCACACATCGGAATGGTTGCGTTGGCCAGTCAGCAGTATCTGGCGATCGCGTTCATCTATTCGGCCATTCCGGTGATCCTCCGTGGCAACGGCGCCAGCCTGGAACTCGTCGGCTTGTATGGCACGGCATTCGTTGCCTTCGCCGTTAACTTCCTTTGGGCTCCGGTCGTGGATCGATGGAGCCTCAATCGTCTCGGGCTGAGACGTTCATGGATCCTGGTGACTCAAGTCGCCAGTACCACTGTGCTGGCAACGATGGCATTTCTGAACCCGAAGACCGACTTCGTGCCAGTTTTTCTTGTCTCTCTCGCGCTTGCGACTATTGCCGCCACGCAGCGGATCGCAACGTTGGGGTACATAGCGGACACGCTCGATTCCGGCGAGCGACCGCTCGGGGCCGCGCTGCTGGGGTGGGGCCGGGCCATCGGCCACGTAATCGGTGGCGCGGTCTGCCTGCAATTGATCGAGATTTTCGGCTGGCGCCCGGCTTTGCTCGGTTTGACGCTACTGGTAGCCGTCTTCGCTGGATGGGTGTTTGCGATTCCTGAACCGCTTCTTTGCAAGGGCCGGTCACGCTCGCCACAGCACCTGTCCATCTTTGCGATGCTACGCAACAACGACCTGTGGACGACGGCTGCCTTTATCGCGCCCGGCGTTATCGGAATCGCTGTGGCGTTCGCAACGGTGCAGTTACGGCTCGTTGATATCGGCTTTGCCGCGGCAGATATCGGCTGGATCGGAGCGCTCTCGAACGTAGTGACGTATACTATCATTGCGCCGCTGACGAGCGCGATCCTGACGCGAATGGCGCCGCACCGGGGCCTGATATGGGGCTGCGCCGTCCTGGCCATCGGTTTTGGAGGGCTTTCGGTGATCGATCACTATTTGGACGTAAGCGTGAGCGCCGTCGCGAGCGTTGGGATGGTGTTCGCCGCGCTCGCAGTCCAGCATGTTACGTTCACGAGCTGGTTTCTCGGGCTTGCCAGGCCGGGCAAGACGGGAACAGACGTCACGTTCCTGACTTCGGTGATGTCGGCATTCGCACTGGTGGGCTTCGCGGCGAGCGGGTTTCTCGCGGCAAGATTAGGCTACGGGGTTACGCTGATATTGCCGGGCTTCGGCTATGCTCTATCAGCCTTGCTTGCTGCGGCATTGCTCCGCCAATCTGACATCGCAGCACCTGGCGAGGACTGACAAGCGTGCGCATATACGGGGCCGTGGGGGCGCTTGGGGCTCCGCCTTAGCGCGGCCTACGCCGCGCTCTTGAAGGTTTTGGCTCCTCCACTTCGCCGCGCACGCAGTCTCCCAAAAGAAGTTGCTGCCCATCTTCCTTCGACCTGGCTCTTTGCGCAGCCGGCACTCGCCGGAGGCATGTGACCAGACGGCAAGTGTTATCCGCTCGCTGTCGAGGCTTCGCAGTCTATTCGATCAGATCGCCGGGCTTGGCGATCTCTCATCGTTGCCGTTTAGCTTGCAAGGCGGCGCTCGCCGTCAACACCGAACGGTCCCCGCCTACGGCCTGCCTCCCATTACGGTCTTGACTGCTTCGCTCATTCCCGCCTTGCGCGTCCGAACGGCAACGAGATCGCCAATCCCGGCGTCTCCGTTGCCGAAAGGACTCGCCATGAAACTGCTCACTGAATCCCAGCGCCAGAAACTGCTCGACAATGGCCGGCGACAAGCCGCCGTCAGGGGAACGCCTGACGAGATTGATTTCGCACCCGTCGTCAAGCTGTTCAATCCTTCCGGGGCCGCGACTTGGCTGCTCACCGAAATTGATCCCTCGGATGAGACTGTTGCCTGGGGGCTTTGCGATCTTGGCATGGGCTTCCCTGAATTCGGAACCGTAAGCCTGACCGAGCTCGCTGCTTACAGCGGCCGCTTTGGCCTCGGCATCGAGCGCGACCTGCACTTCAAGGCGGGCGGGCCGATTTCGCGGTACATCGAGGCCGCCGTTAAAGCGGACCGCATTGTCGAGGACATCTAAGCTAACGTGGGAGGCGCCGGTCCGGCGCCTTCCTTTCTTACCAAGTGGGTGCTGTTCGCGTTTGCCGTAAACAAGAGAAAGATTTCGCGTATGGCGATGATGCTCGTTCAAATGCGCGGGCTCTGTGCAATAGATAGTCCGCCCGCTTGATCAGGGTCATCAATCGTTCGAATGTGCTCAGAAACTGCCTTTGCTGCTTGCTGGACCATCGCGGCTCCCTTCACGACAGACGAGCCCGCATCAGTCCTGTCAGACAATGCCTGATACCGACACCGACGTAGCCAATCGTTGGATCACGCAGCAAAGTGCCCATCGAACGAAACATCAAAGCATGTCGCTTCCTCAAGTGCGGCAGGATTGATCCAATGTCGCTCAGGACGCGGTCCATTGCCTCGCGGTCACCCCGGCGAAGGGCCGTTACGTATTCACCGTGCAGGTTTGCGTAGAACCGCGGCGCGATCAGGTCACGCACGAAATATCGATTCTGGCGAGGATTGTCGGGGAAGGTCGTCGCAAGCTTGGATGCGTAGATCATACGGGACCTCGCCATGCGCGGGCTATACGATGTCGAGCCTGGATAAATGCGCCATTTCGAAAGAGGTTCGTCAAGATAGACGTGATCGTATCCAGCGCGAAATAGCCGCAGAAATAGGTCATCGTCCTCATAACCGGATAGCCTTTCATCGAATCCACCGACGGCCTCGAATGCTCGGCGCGAGATGAGTGAGGCTGATGGCAGGATGAACATGTCCTTGGCCAGACACTCGATAATGCTTAGTTTCGGATGTTGGGCGGGCACCTTATCCAAATAGCGCTTTGTGACCATCCCGCCGCTTTCATCGATTTCATCAAGATTGCTGTAGACCCAGCCAAGCGGAATTCCGCGTTTCTTTTGGAATGGTTTGGACAGCATCTCGAGATGATGAGGATGCCAGACATCGTCCTGATCAAGCAGGGCAATCAGACGGCTTTTGGACTGGGAGACGCCATAATTTCGAGCAGACGATTGGCCGCCGTTCGCCTTGCGAAGCAGCCTGATCCTCGGATGTACCATCGCCAGGCTCGCGACGATGGCCACTCCATCATCGGTTGAGCCGTCGTCCACAACCAGAACTTCGCTCGGGGGAAGGGTCTGAGCCAGCACGCTCGCGACCGATTCTTTGATGAACGTGGCGCCGTTGTACATGGGAATAATAGCCACGATCGAGAGATCATCAGACGCGCCCATGGGAACTCCTAGTTGTAAACCTGCAGTGAAGGGGGATCTAATCTAAAGTTGAGTCTGTCGCAATCCGGCAAGAAGTTGGCGACAGCGCTGTGCGGAAGTAACTCGTCGATACCAACCAGCGCTCCTCGACCGATGTAGACGCGTAGCAGTCCTATAGAAGCAAGCAGGGGACCCCGACTGTGCCACTTGGGTGCCGGCACATGCCGTGCCGCGCGTTACCCATCTCTTTTACGGCGATGTGCTTATCGCTGACGTGCATCAAGTCAATCCGGCATCGGATGTCGTCGCACGCGCTTAACACTGGACCTGATCCACAACGTATCTGCGTCGATGATCCGGCCTACGCGCGGCGAGTGAAGAACGCGCGCCTTCCGGGCTCTCTAATGCCGCCACGCGCGTTACTGTCAGCGTCATTCTTGCGCACACCTTCTCGTGAATCGAGGATGGACGAGGTTCATAATCCCCTTGAAGGGATCGGCTTGGTTCTATCGCGGCATCGGCGCGGCTCTCAATGAGAGTCATCCCGACGCGAGGCGTCTGTCCTCGGAGTCGCATCTCCTTGAGACTGCGCCGCCTTGCATGCTTGTCATTCGGCACGGCCCCAAGCTCAGTCCCGAACAGATGCTAGCAAGTATCACGGACCGCCAGCACAGATCTCAGAGTAGGCTTGTAGGACAGCTTCAATTTCACCAAACATCTGGATTTCACCGCGCTCCATCCAGATGGCTTTCGTGCACCACTGCCGACAAATTTCGGAGCTATGAGAAGCTAGTACCAGGATGCTGGCTCGCTCGACGAAGGAAGCTACACGACGCTGCGCTTTGGCAAGAAAAGCTGCATCACCAGCCATGATCCATTCATCCATCAATAGGATTTCTGGCGAGAAACAGGTTGCCACGGCGAACGTCAATCGCGTCATCATACCCGACGAATAGGTGCGTACCGGGATGCTCAGATAGTCACCGAGGCCGGTAAAATCGCCGATGTCCGCCATGTGCGATTCTATCTCGCTTGAGCTTAGCCCAAGCAGCATGCCGCGCAGCCGGATATTGTCATATCCGCTCAAGTCAGCATCGATTCCCAGGGCGATATCAAACAGAGGTGAAATTCGGCCACAGGACGTTACGTTCCCGATTGTCGGTTGGTAGACTCCGGCCATGACGCGAAGCAAGGTCGTCTTGCCGGCCCCATTACTGCCGATGAGGGCTATGCGATCACCGGCAGTCAACTGGAAAGAGACGTTTCTGAGCGCCTCAACGACGATCCGATGACTGGCATCGGTTGCAAGCTGACCGCCAGTGCCACGAAACAGCAGATGTTTTTTGAGAGAGCGCGAACCTGTTTGGTAGATAGGAAAGGAAACGCTTACATCCTCAAGCGCGAGCAGAGGCGTCTGGTCAAGGGCTGATGTAACCATCCTTAGATCCAATACGCGATTCGGCCGCGGAAGCGCGAAAGCAAATAGACTGAGATGCTGATGTTGAGAGCTGTGATCAATCCTACTGCGCAGTAGTTCTCTGTTGATGGCAGCTCTCCCAGGAGCGGCGCGCGCGCCACTTGCAGCAGATGAAAAAAAGGATTGTACCGGGTGATGAAGGAGTGCCCCTTCAGTGACTCTGGCCGCCAAAAGATCGGTGTAAGAAAGAACAGAATCTGGACGGCCGAATTGATGACTTGCGGAATGTCGCGAAATCTCGCGGAGGCCATTCCAATTGTCAGGCTTGCAAAGATCCCATTCACAACGATGGCCAAGAGGCCAACGATGGCTAAAAGGCCAACCGACCCGGGCCAAATTCTGAAATAGATGATGACGCCGAAATAAACGATGAAGTTGTGTGCAAAAATGATCAACTTGGTCCAGTTGAAACGAAAAACATAGACCGAGAAAGGCAGGCTAATCTGCTTAATGTAGCACTCAGAGCCGGTGAACAGCGTCCCACTCTCCGTCAAATAGCTCGACAGCAACGTCCAGACCAACATGCCGGAACAGAAAAACGGAATAAATCGGTCGACTTCCTGCTGAAAGAGCTCCGCATATACCACGCCCATAGCGATGACCATGACCCCCATACTGGCGGTCAACCAAAACGGGCCTAGCACGGAGCGCCGATACCGCTGGACGATCTCGTTCCAACCTAAAGACCCCCAAAGCCTCCAATGAGTTAGGCCATCCCAAAGGTCCAAGCGGGCGCTCTTGAAGCCTCGCGCGGTCGTCGACGCCGGGAGGCGGACGTCGAACTGACTTCGATCAACAGACAATGGGTGCATCGGCTTGCTCGGTTACTTTGCGGCGTACTGAGGTCGTCTCAAGATTGCAAGACTTTAGGTCTGACGTTGGTCGCATCAATCATGCAGTCGGCTGGCAGCGGATCTGGATGTTGTGGCGCTTGAACTGGTGACCTCTTCGCTAAAGGGTCGCCCCTCAATCACCGAACAATCAACTCGTGCCGCATATTGTTCTGTCCATGGCTTCCGACGTCGCGGAGGAAACGCGAGCTCAAAGGAGGTTGTCGCGTCATTGGCGAGATTGTCGTTGTGGAAGGGATCACGCGACAGCTCCTGGCTCCATGTTTTGAGCATGTAGGCAGTCTCGCTTCGTAAATCTTTCGAATGGTCTTCTGGCGCGTCGGAGTTGTCGCGCCTGAATTGATGATGATAGAGCTCCGCATGCGGGGTCCAGATGTTCCGGTACCCGCAGCGTCTGAGTTTCAGACAAAGGTCAACATCATTAAAGGCAGTGGGCAGATTGATTTCATTCAGTCCGCCAACCTGTTCGTACACCGATCTTCGTAGAAGAAGACAGGCTCCATCTACGGCGGAGACTTCGGACACAAGCGCGTTCCGACCGAAATACCCGGCCGCGTCTCGGCGCAATCGATAATTGAACGGACTGGCAATACCAGGCAAGCCAAGTGCCAATCCGCCATGTCGAACTCGACCATCCGAATAGATGAGCTTGGCTCCAACCGCACCAACGTCGTCTCGAACGGCCCATGAGACCATTTCGGAAAGCCAGCCCGGATTGATAACCTCAATATCATCACTCAACAAACCGAGTATTGCTCCGTTTGCCTGATGGGCCGCCATATTGATCATTGCAGAATAATTGAACGGCCCGCTGTACGTGAGGATACGAACGCGGCGATCTTCACTGAGCCTTTGAAGCAGCGATGGGGGTTCCGTAGACCGGCTTTCGTGATCGACCACAAGAACCTCGAGTTTCGGATAGTCGGTTTGCTCAAGAAGGCTTCTTGCGTGAGCGACACGCAAGCTTGTTCTACTGAGCGTCGGCGCAATGAGTGTGACAGTCGGCGCCTGTGTTGGAGGCTGTCGGCGAACCCGCACCCAATCCGGCAAAACGGGATGTGATTCCGCGACGGCGTTCTCATGACCTCTCTGCAGGTGCTCGTCGATGGCCCGTCGAGCGGCTTGAGCACACCGCGCAGGTATTGCTTCGGAGAACGAGCGCGCTCCAAAATTGCGACGCCAGTGATAAAGGACAGTTGGAATGTGATGAATGCGATCGGGTGAGCTCGATTCAATGCAGCGCAGCGCGAGATCGTAGTCTTGACTACCCTCAAAACCCAATCGAAATCCGCCGACGCTCTCCAGGAGAGAGCGCCGATAGACTCCCAAATGACTAATGAGGTTATGGCCCAGGAACAGTTCTTTGTTCCAGTCCGTCTTGAAATATGGAGTCTGACGGCGGCCCCGCCGATCGATCTGATCTTCATCGCTGTAGATGATATCGAGATCGGAGCGGTCATTGAGCGCCACGACCACCTCATAGAGGGCGTGCGAAGCCAGTACGTCGTCGTGATCCATCAAGGCGACGAACTCGCCTTGAACGAGCGATAACGCAGAATTGGAGGCAGCCGAAATGTTGCCGTTAACGGCTCGCCGGACCAGTTTGATTCGGGGGTCTCGCGTCGACGCTTCCAGCAAGGCGTGTACCTGCCGATCCGGCGATGCATCATCGGCAATGCACAGCTCCCAATTGGGGTACAATTGCTCGCGAACGCTTTCAATTGCTGCAGTGAGAGCCCAGGTCGGCGGGTTATAAACCGGCATAACGACGGACAAGAGGGGCTTGTATCGCAACAAGTCTAGGTGACGACGGATTGCGTGAATATCTGACGGCGTCAGCGTGTCGTATTGTTGCACCCAGCTCTGGTATCGCCGATTTTGCAGTTGGTTCGTAGCCTTGAATAGACGTTTGAGCGGCGAGCGCATCCAGTTCGGTAAGCGACGCGCGCGCGACCTCAAATAGTCGAGGTATTCATCTGAAGCGAGTTTGTGGAACACTTTCTTGCAGGCTCTCTATGCTGACGCACTGTTCCAATGTCAGCTGTGGCCATCGGCGACGCCGACGATGTATCGCGCGTAGTCACCTTTTCCCAACGTTCCGGCGAGCCGCATCAGCTGGTCGCGATCAATGAACCCCTGTCCGAAGGCAATCTCCTCCGGACACGCAATTCTGAATCCCTGACGTCGCTCAAGCACGGAAACAAATTCTGCAGCCGTGAGCAGGCTGTCGGGCGTTCCGGCGTCAAGCCACGTGAAGCCGCGACTCATGCGCTCGACAGCAAGTTGTTCCCGATCGAGGTATGCCCTGTTCAGATCGGTGATCTCTAGCTCGCCCCTAGCCGAAGGCCGTATATCTGCTGCCAGATGGACAACCTGCGGGTCATAGAAATAAAGCCCCGTCACGGCAAAGTTGGACTTTGGTTGTCTTGGCTTCTCCTCAAGGGAATTGGCCTTACCGCTCTCATTAAAAGTGACAACACCGTAACGCTCAGGATCTGAGACCTGATAGGCGAACACGGTGGCGCCGTTTGTGCGAGCACTTGCGTTCGCAAGCAGCGCAGGAAGGCCGTGTCCAAAGAAGATGTTATCGCCCAGGATAAGCGCTGAATTGTGCCCTTCCACAAACGTCGCACCAATAATAAAGGCTTGCGCCAGCCCTTCAGGTTTTGGCTGCGCCATATACGACAATGACAGCCCCCATTGATTTCCATCTCCAAGAAGGGACTGAAACAACGGAAGGTCGTGGGGTGTTGCTATAATCAAAATGTCTCGAATACCTGCGAGCATCAGGGTTGTAAGGGGGTAGTAGATCATCGGCTTGTCGTAGACCGGCAGAAGCTGCTTGGATGTCACGGCCGTCATTGGATAAAGGCGCGTACCGTTGCCCCCGGCAAGGATGATTCCCTTCATAGTCCTTTCCCCTCATGCGAAATGCGGTCCAAGCAGGCCGAGATGGATGATGGTGTCGGTGGCAAGCTGATCTCGAAAAGTGAGCGCAATCTTTCAGTCGACAGCTGTGAATTGGCAGGCCGTACGGCTGCAGTCGGATATTCAGCGGACGAAATGGTTTCGACTGCGGCCGAGGGACCCGCTCGTTTCGCGCTTTCGCTAAAGATCAGACCGGCAAATTCATGCCACGTCATAGCGTCTAACCCGGCGAGGTGGGTAATCCCGCTGTATTGCTGCTGCCATTGTCTCAACCTTCTGGCCATTGAGACGATCGAAGCGGCGATGTCGGGTGCATAGGTCGGGCAGCCCCGTTGATCGCCAACCACGCGAACGCACTCTCGTTCCGCGCCGACCTTCAGCATAGTGCGAACGAAATTGTGCCCAAACGGCGCATAAACCCAAGACGTCCTCAAGATCACGTGGCGGGGATTGGCCGCGGCAACAGCAAGTTCGCCCTCCAGTTTGGAGCGTCCATAAACGCCTTGCGGATTAGGCTCGTCCGTCTCTAGGTAACGACCCTGCTTTGCGCCGTCGAAAACGTAATCAGTGGAGAGATGAATGATGGTCGCACCAATCGCGTTTGCCGCTTTCGCGACTTCGCCGGCCGCGTCGCGGTTTATGGCATAGGCTAGATCGGATTCCGTTTCCGCCCGATCAACAGCTGTGTAGGCAGCTGGATTGATCACGATATCCGGCCTGAACGACATAATTGCACTGGCCACGGATTTTGGCCGCGTGAGATCGAGCTCGGGCCGGGCCGCAAAACCAATGACCGCGTCACTCACGAGCGCAGCCAACTCTCTGAGGGACCTTGATACTTGTCCCTTCGTCCCGATCACGTAGAGGCGCACGATATCCTCATTCCCTTACGAGACCGAGGCGTTCGCCGGCATATATCTTCTCTCTTAAGGGCTGCCACCAATGTTGGTTTAGCAGGTACCAACGGACCGTCTTCGCAAGTCCAGTTTCAAATGTCTCTTGCGCCTGCCAACCCAGCTCATTTTCGAGCTTTGAGGCGTCGATAGCATAGCGGCGGTCATGACCCGGCCGGTCCGACACAAATTGGATGAGTTCGTGATGCGACTGATCAGTTGGCCGCAGTATGTCCATCCACGAGCAAACCTGGCGCACCACATCGATGTTCTGGCGTTCATTTCTCCCGCCGATATTGTAGGTCTCGCCTGGTCGTCCGCCCTTCAAAATGAGGCCCAGCGCGCGCGCATGGTCTTCAACATGGAGCCAATCGCGAACATTCGAGCCGGTCCCGTATACGGGAAGCGGCTGGCGATTCAGGGCATTGAGGATCATCAACGGGATGAGCTTTTCCGGGAAGTGATAGGGGCCGTAATTGTTCGAGCAATTGGAAACGATCACCGGCAAGCCATACGTCCGATGCCAGGCCTTCGCGAGATGATCTGATGCGGCCTTGGTTGCGGAGTAAGGAGAGCTTGGATCGTACGGCGTAGCTTCCGTGAATAGTCCGCGCTCTCCGAGCGAGCCATAGACTTCATCAGTCGATACATGGACGAAGCGAAAGTCTGGCACCTTTTGAGATGAGAAGTACCGCCGGGCAGCTTCGAGCAAGTTGAAGGTCCCGACCACATTGGTTTGCACGAAGACATCAGATCCTGAAATCGATCGATCAACGTGGCTCTCGGCGGCCAAGTGAATCACGCCATCGGGGCGATATGTCGCGAACAGGGTGTCGACGGCCTCCTCATCGCAGATGTCCCGCTGCTCAAAATGAAAGAGCGGATTGTTGGCAATGGGTGTCAACGACGCCAAGTTCCCCGCATAGGTTAGCTTGTCCGCCACGATCACTTCGTAGCCGAGCTCTAAAACGAAATGACGGCAAACCGCCGACCCGATAAAGCCGGCGCCGCCCGATACGAGAATGCGCATTCAATTGCTCAAGCTTCGGTAGCTGATAGGCGGGGTTGGCCCAGCGCGTCTTGGCTGCCTTTGTCCTTTGACAAAGGAGATCGCTCCGCAGAATCCTGCAATCAACCTCGAATGCGGGATCTCGAGCGATGGCGCGATCGCACCAAAGTGAATAGTTCGTCGGTTACCTTGCATATCCCGGCCGTAGGTGTCGATTTCTGTACCCATGCGGCAAGCTTTGAGGGAACGCCAGTCCCATTTGAGATAGGCGAGTCCGTCATTTATCGCGCGCAACGTTCACCGAGGGCCGGCTGCTCGACCTATCGGAAAAGTTCTCCAGCCGATGTGAAGTGTGCGAGTTGGCGTCGTCTAAGTACGCTCTGCAGGTGCGGCTCAAACGCGCCAGGATGTTGAACGGCGTCATGTTTGCCGAGTAGGCGCCTGCTCATTGAAGGGCCCGATTGTTGCGCGAGTGGCGCCGAATATCGGCTTTATGGCAGCCCATTCAAAATCGGCAAGTTCATAGCGCACGATTCGAGCGCCCAGTTTGGTGGGTGAATCACCAGCGCGCGGCCAAAAAGCAACACTCTGGCCCGGCCCGGTGCTGCTTGCGGGCGCGCGCACCGACGTGATCTCCGTTGGGCCATCGATCTAGTTAAACTGCGCGGCCTAGAAGCATGATCCGGACCCGAAGGGCCGCGTTAGCGCAAAATGTGAAGCGGTTTTCCCTCGCGACATCAGCGGAACGCGTTTGCGCGGAGATCATGCTCAAACAACAACCTAAAGCGTGATGACGATTCTTTCTAATCTCATCGCGCTTTAAGGACGCCGAAGCCAGCTCAAACCCGCTGCAACTCGCTAATCCGAAGTGCGCTTTCGATGGCGTGTATTTCGGCGCTCATCACGTTCGAGCCTGAACGACTAGAAAGCGATTTCCGTCCGGATCGTGCAAATAGAATTGCGGTGGCACGGGATTTCTGACGATCACGTTGTCCGCAAACAGTCCCGTGCGCTCGGAGCCCGTGCGGGCTATTTCAGAGACCTTCACGCCCCGTGACTTGAGTTCCTGGTGAATGTCTTCGGCATTGTCCGCCTCAAGGGCGCAATAGGTATGGGGTCCAGCGCGCACCGAGCCTTCGGTTCTTGGAACCAATGCGATCCTGTGTGCGCTGCCCGGAGGAGCTATCTCAATCCAGCGCAGCCCGTTGTCATACTCGAGGTCAAATCGCGTCTCGAAGCCCAATGTATCATTATAGAAGGAAAGCGCGCGGTCCTGGTCCGCAACCGGCACAAACACGGTTCCGACGTTGCGGAGGCGATGGGATGGGCGATCGGCCATGTCGCAATCTCCGATCTCGTTATAGAATGATCGTTATATATATCGATGATTGCGGGAGAGAGTCAAGAAGACTAATATTATGATCGTTCTAGAATTCAGGAACTGAGTTGTGCGGTTAGGTAGACCCCGAACGTTCGACGTAAATGCAGCGCTGGACGCGGCAGTCGAAGTCTTTTGGCGACACGGATACGAGGGCACATCCATCGGCATGCTGATCGAAGCGATGGCAATCGGCGTTCCGAGCCTATATGCGGCGTTCGGCAACAAGGACGAGCTCTTTCGTAAGGCCGTCCAGCGCTACGATGAGAAGTATGGTGAGCTGTTCCGGGCGGCTCTGGAAGAACCGACCGCGCGGCGCGTTTTTGCGTCCCTCATCCGAGCCGCGATCGTCCAAGCCACGCGCCCAAGGCGGCCCGACGGCTGCCTGCTCGTCCAGGGTGCGCTCGCGTCTGGGCCGGACGCGGATTCGGCGCGAACGGTTCTGATGCAGTACCGGCACGGCGCGGAGACCGCAATTCGCGAGCGTTTTGAACGCGCCGCGCGTGAAGGTGATCTGCCGCCGGCCTTTGATCCGAAGCAACTCGCCCGCTTTGTCTGGACCGTCAATCAGGGAGTGGCGGTGCAAGCGGCCGGGGGAGCAACACGCTCCGAGCTAGAAGGCGTGTGGGAAATGGCAATGCGCTGCTGGCCTAGCGAAGGATCTTCCTGACGCATCCCAAATGGGACGCGCGGGGAGTTTATTCCACTGCTATGTGCCTCGCCGGGATTCCTAATCTAGCGTGTGGCCTCGCTGCGCCGATCGAGGGCGCTGAGCGATCGGCAGGAGCGGGCAGCTGGATGCATCGATGTCCATGACCCGAGAATGACACCACCTGTTCGCTCTTAAAAGAGGGCTTCATCGTTTGACTGACATCGCGCTTGGGCTCGACAACAGCGCTGGCAAGAACAAGTCCATCAGCTCGTCGTGGATTGCCATCACGAAACCACGCTGGATCATCATCCGACGCCTCGTCGATCCAGAAAGAGTTAGTTGCCCAGGTTGGGCGATTGTAGAGCGGTTAGCTGGAATTTGGCGGTGATGGAAATTGTAACCGCCTCTTTCGCGCTTCCTTCCAAAGACACACAGTCGGCCCGATCACGACATGGCGATCGATCCGCTTCATAAGCCCTCAGCGCGAGCGCAGCCGCCCGCTTGGGATACGGTACTCAATATGCAGATAATGTCAGCTGTTCTACTTCATTCTCGGCGATTTGTGACGGAAGCCTCGCTCGCCTGCACAATTTGGAGCGGCCCAGAGGTAGGCCGCGCAGACAGTCTGAGGCTCCGGAATGTTGACATCGTCGTGCTTGCGCTTGTCGCCGGACTACCTTGGTCGACCAGCCTAACCAGTATACTTGGGATCGTCCTCTTCTTTGGCATTTTGACAACGATCCGTACCGAGCGGATGCTCGCTACTATCAGTCATCCCGCCGGCGCTCTGCCGCTGGCGCTCGTATTGCTAGCGGCGATAGGGGTCATCTGGGCGAGCGAAGTACCTTGGCCTGAGCGGCTCAGTGCTTTGGGGAAAATGACCAAGCTACTGCTGCTCCCGCTCCTGTTGTTCCACTTCCAATCCAGTCCGCGCGCTAAATGGGTGTTCGCTACCTTCGTAGTCTCGAACATGATTCTGCTGATCTACTCGTTCGTTGCATCGGCAATGCCGGAACTGGCGATTGTTCAAAGAACCGGTGGCTTCGGCGTTCCCGTGAGAAATTACATTGACCAAAGCCAGGGCTTTTCGTTTGTTGCGGTGGCTTTGGCAGGCCTTGCATTTGAGGCTGCGTCTCGGCAGATGCATTATTGGGCTGCGGCCTTGGGAGCGGTCAGCTTTCTGTTCTTTGCCAACCTGGCCTTTATCAACGTCGCCCGGACGGCGTTCGTCTATTTGCCGATAATGCTGGTCCTCCTGACAATACGTTACTTGAGCCAAAGAGCTGCGTTGGTGGGGTTCATCGGAGTCTGCATCTTATGTGGGGCCTTATGGCAGACATCTCCCAATCTCCAACGAAAAGTCTCTGCGATTTTTACAGAATTGGCTGCGTTCCAGCCAGATGCCCAGATTGGAGAGAAAGAGCCTTCGGCAGCCGAGAGGCTTGAATTTTGGCGCAAGTCATTTCAGTTCATTGAAAGAGCTCCGGTCCTCGGTCATGGGACCGGTTCGATCCGACGTCTTTTCGAGCAAGAATCGATTGGGCGAACTGGAATCTCGGCCCTCATTGTAAGCAATCCTCACAATCAAACGCTTGCCGCGGCGGTCCAATGGGGCGGCGTCGGAATCCTCGTTCTCTGGGCAATGTGGATGGCGCAGGTACGGCTGTTCTGCACCAGGGCCCTGGTTGCCTGGATCGGGTTGCTTGCGACAGTGCAGAATATTGCAAGCTCAGTTTTCAATTCGCACCTGATGGACGCGTATGAAGGCTGGCTTTACGTATTGGTGGTTGGGATCGCAGGCGGAGGACTGTTGCGGATTGGTGGTCGTAAGCCGGCCCCCTTAGGCAAAACGTTACCCGCAGCCGCACCACGCCCAGCGATTGCCTGATCGCCTCGGCTTTTCAAACGTCAAGGAGGACCTGCGAACGTTCGGCCTCGATCAATTACGCTCTGCCTTACACCTCCAGTTTACTCCGCAGGACGTCGCGCGCTTCATAGGCCTCGTTGCAATCAAGGTCCGCTCAGCACGATCCCATAAAGCGGTCATGCTGACCCTGTCGGCCTCTCAAAGGCTGATCGGCGCCGCGTTGAAGGTCAATAGGATTGGAGTCGCTAAAAGATCGCAAGCTGAGCTGCAACATCGACCTAGCCGTCGCTCTTGAAAGGACCTGCTGCCCTTCATGCGACGGGGCGTATCCGTCCGGCGTAGTCCGGCGTAGGCCGCAGGCTGATTGGGATTATTCGGCGGTCGGCGCTTGAGCCAAGTCGGAATTTTATGTGTGCATCCGGACGAGCTCGATCAGGTTTTCGATGCCGAAGTCGGTGAACGCCTGGACGCTATCGTCTCCGAGGCCATAGGCACAGATGACGCCGTCCTCGATCTCCATTTCGTTGGCGACGGCCCGCAGCCAATCCTCAACTTCGACGAGCTCCTCGGCGACACGGGCGACGGGAGCCTCTCTCGGATCTTAGCTGCTCGCCCTAGTGGCGATCACAGTCCAGGACAAAGGCTTGAGTCCTACCTTGACACGCTCACCCTCGACCGAGATCTCCGTGATGGCCTTAGGCACGACGGTGTCGGGCGCCTCCTTGGTGTTGGTGGCTTTGAGGTTGGGATGGTGTAGGTCGAATGCCTCGACCAGCCAGCGCTCCTTGCCGAGGCCGCGGAGCTCAATGTCCAGATCGATCGGCTCGCACGGGCTACGGTTCAGCGCGAAGACGGCGCTTGCGCCGGTCCGAGGATCGTTGGTGATGGTGGCCAGCAGAGAACTCGTCTCGACACCGTCCCGTCCGGGCAGCGCGGGGGCATCGATTTTGGCCTGCATAACCCGGCCATACGCATAACGGGCCGAAAGCGCGAAGGGATAGAAAATGGTCTGCCGCCAGGCCGGGCCGCCCGTCTCGGTCATTATAGCGCCGATCACATTCACGAGTTGCGCCAAGCAGGCGCATTTCACCCGGTCGGCATTGTTCATGAGCGCGATGAGAGCGCCTCCGACTATGAGCGCGTCATCGACATTATAGACCTCCTCGAGCAGCGGCGGGGCAGCCGGCCAGCCCGGCTTGCGGTGGTCCTCGATGCTGCGGGCGCGATACCAGACGTTCCACTCGTCGAAGCTCAGCATGATGCGCTTGGAGGAGCGTCGTTTGGCTGCAACCGCGTCGCAGATCGCCACGACCTCCTTGATGAAGGCATCCATGTCGTCGATAACGCGGAAGTAGTCCTCAATCTCGTTGCTATTGTTGGCAAAATAGGTGTGCAGCGAGATGAAATCCGCCTCAGCGAAGCATTGGTCGAGAACCTCGTATTCCCAGGCCCCGTAGGTCGGCATTTGCCGGTGCGAGGAGCCGCAGGCCGACAAAACCAGGTTCGGGTCGAGCCATCGCATGACCTTGGCGGCCTCCTGCGCGATCCAGCCATAATCCCTGGCGGTCTTGGCGCCTATCTGCCATGGCCCATCCATCTCGTTGCCGAGGCACCAGAATTTCACGTGATGAGGTTGCTCGAAGCCGTGCGCCTTGCGCAGGTCGGCGAAGTGGCTGCCGGTGGGCAGGTTGCAGTATTCGAGATAATTACGCGCCTCGTCCGGCCCGCGCGTACCGAGGTTGACGCCAAGCATGGGCTCGATGCCCGTCTTGCGGCACCACTGGATGAATTCATTGGTGCCGAACGTGTTTGGCTCGGTCGAGAACCACGCGAGGTCGCGCTTTTTTTGGGCGCGCTTCGACCGGGCCCACCCCGTCCTCCCAATTATAACCCGACAAGAAGTTTCCGCCCGGGTAGCGAATGATGGTGGCGCCGAGCTCTTTCGTGAGGTCCATCACATCGCCCCGAAAACCATTGGCATCGGCGGTCGGATGACCCGGCTCGAAGATGCCACCATAGACGCCGCGCCCGAGGTGCTCCACGAAAGTGCCGAATACCCGCCGGTCGAGGTCGGAAAGCACGAAATCGCGGTCGACGGTGATCTTTGCCGGCAGCACGTTGATCTGCTCCTTCCCTTTGAACTCGGCCAGGTCGCATCGCGGCCTTCGCTGTCAGTCGACGTTGGCCGACTTGGCGTCTCGCGTGAAGCCATCCACGGGTCGGTCCGCGTAGGTGCCACCCGCCGAAGCGTAGTCCTTACCTGTGCATCTGATTAGCTCAGCTCGGGCATCGAGGCCGGCCAGTTGGGCGATACATCCCGAAAGTCCGCGCCTGTCATCCGCATCCCAGTCCACGTTACGTGTCATGACCCAAGGCAGGAGCCGTATGCGGTAGCTCCGCACGCACGGATCTGGGCGGGTTGCGCCTTGTAAGCGCGTTGAAGTCTGCCGTCTGCGATGACGGCCGCGGCAAAGCCTAGCGAGCAGCCGCGAACCGAGTCTTGCGTGGTGACCGGTAACGGCCGCTGCGAAGCGTAGACAGGGAGGTTGTAGGCCGGAATGAAGTGAACGGGAAAATAGCCCCGAAATCGATCGTGATCGGAGTAGCCGACCCTGTCCCGCAAAAGGGGAAGGCAGAACCAAAGGCCGCGTCAACGCGAGTGGTCTGAGGTGCTCCCGGGGTTCGTACCGCCAGCATGCAACCAAAGGAAGCAACGCGAACAAGGGAGATCCATCCGGTTCAAGCGCACGCTTGTAGGACCTGCCAAGCCGAAGAGGTGAGAAGGGTCTGATGATCGGGTGGAAGTCATACTGACTGGTAGTACTCCGAGGACGGGAGAGCCGGCCACATGGGGAAGCGGTCAGCGGTAGTTGAATTGTTCTTGGGCGACATGGGCTCCATTCAACGGGAGTTACGGCCTTCTATGCAAAGAGAAGATCAGCTGACCATGGAAACGAAACTTGAACAGATAGCAGTGAAAGCTCGAAGGGAGCCAAATCTCCGCTTCACCTCGCTGGCCCATCACATCACGCGCGACCGGGTGCTGGAGAATCTATCAAAGATTCCGAAGCGATCCGCCGCCGGGGTGGATGGTCAGACGGTGGAGGCGGCGAAGGAGAGCTTCGAGGGCTGGATAGAGCCGGTGCTCCAATCCATCCACCGTCAAGGATATCGCGCGCCTAACATTCGGCGGGTCTATATCCCCAAGCCCGGCAAGACAGAGAAGCGCCCCCTTGGGGTGCCAACTGTCGCCGACCGGGCGCTCCAACGCACCACGGCTGAGGTGCTGTCCGCTATTTACGAGCAGGACTTCTTGCCCTGCTCGTTCGGCGGCAGGCCGGAGCTCAGCGCCCATCACGCCCTGGCGACCCTCAATGAGGTCATCAGCGGCGGCATGAGTGGCTGGGTGCTGGAGGCGGACTTGAAGAACTTCTTCGGGAGTCTCAATCATGATTGGGTCCTCCGGTTTGTCGAACATCGAGTCGGCGATCCGCGCCTGATCAGCTTGATCCGGCGTTGGTTGAAAGCGGGCGTCTTGGAAGATGGAGCGGTTCATCCGAGCGAGCAGGGAACCCCGCAAGGTGGATCGATTAGCGTGCTGTTGAGCAACGTGTACCTTCATTACGTTCTCGACCTCTGGTTCGAACGCGTGGTGAAGGGCCGGTTGCGGGGCGAAGCCCGACTGGTGCGCTACATCGATGACTTTGTGATCTGTTTCCAATATCGATCGGACGCCCTCCGCGTACAGGATGCCTTGCGCCTACGGTTGGGGAAGTTCGGCCTCACTCTGGAGCCGACCAAGACCAAATTGGTCGAGTTTGGTCGGTTCGCGCAAAGACACGCTGGCAAACGCGGCAGGAATCGCCCGGAAACTATCTACTTTCTGGGTCTGACGCTCTATTGCACGCGAAACCGAAAAGGCAACTTCAAGGTTGGGATGCGCACCGAGAAATCTCGGCTACGGCGCAGCCTTACGTCTCTGCAAGAGCTCATGCAGCAAATACGACATCAAACGATCAGTGAACAGGTTGGCGAAATCAACGCCGTCCTTCGCGGCCACTATGCTTACTACGGCGTCGCCGGAAATCTCCGGAGCCTCGTACAAGTCTATCGGGTCGTCGAGCGTTACTGGCGCAAGATGTTGTGCAGTCGCAGCTGGGCAGGCCATCGCCTCACTTGGGACGCCTTCCACCAAATCAAAGAGCGGACACCGTTGCTGAAACCAAAACTGCGCCTCCCATACGGGAAGCTGCAGGCGCTAGCAGTGCTGTGAACCAACTTCCGAAGAGCGTAGTGCGGTAAATCCGCACGCTACGTTCTGTGGGAGCGGGAGGCGGGTGACCGCCTCCCGCGACCCGGTGCGCTGGGAAGCCAGCGTCCCTACTGCGACCGACGGGCCAACCCATGCCGGCGCTCAACCAATGCTCTCCTGCCCGGCCAAGTTGCTTCAAATAGATGCCGCTCATCGCCTCAGTCACCACTCATTAATCCAGATCCGCATTTCGCCTTCGCCACGGTTGGCCCAGCTGAACCACGGAATGAATGTCAACCGCTGCGGTTGCCGCTTTCCAGGCACCTCGTCGTAGTGATAAAGCGGTGCTTCCTCAGAGAGCGTGTGCTGCAAACGAAAGCCCTCAGCCTGCAGCAAAGTCTTGCCGGCAAAAAGACCTCTGCCTTCAACAAGCGAAAATCGGCTGTCGGCATCAAGCCAAACATTATGAAGCTCCGGCCCGTTGTCGGCTTCTTCCAGGCAATAAACCAGAGGACCCCGCTGAATAGCTACTTTGCCGGCCAAGTGGCGAAGTTGCGGATGACCGTACACGCGGCGTACTGGCATCGGCAGCAGCAATTTGAGGCGATCGCCCGGTTGCCACGTGCGGTGAATGTGCAAATAGCCTTTGCGCGACTCGCAATTGACGACCTCGCCGTTCAGCCTGGCCTCTGGCGCGGTGCACCATTCCGGCAGGCGCAGGGCGAGCGTGTGGGTGATGGGCTGGTCCGATTCTACGACGATCTCTACACGGTCCTCCCAGGGATAGTTGCCGGTCATGCGCAGGCGCAGCGTATGCCCGCCGACCGGTACTGCCACGCTGTTGCCAATGTAGAGATTGACAAACAGCGCGTCTGAACGTGGCGTATAGATGTAGTGACCAATCGATGTGAAAAGGCGCGCGATGTTCGGCGGACAGCAGGCGCAGCCGAACCAGGGTTGTCGCACCGGTGTGACATGACTGTAGATCCGATTGGACCGCAGGGTTTTGGGATGAACTTCGAGTGGATTGACATAGAAAAAGTGCCGTCCATCGAAGTCGAGACTGCCAAGAACTGTGTTATAGAGCGCACGCTCCATCACGTCGGCATAGCGACTATCCGCCTCCATCTCGAGCATCCGGCGGGCGAACATCATCAGGCCAATCGACGCGCAGCTTTCCGCGTATACAGTATCATTCGGCAGATCGTAGTCGCTGCTGAACGCTTCGCCGGCGCTCTGCGAACCAATACCGCCGGTAATATAGATCTGCCGCTGCACCATGTTTTGCCATAGCCGCAGGCAAGCTTGGCGTTGCTGTCCGTTCTGAAGTAAACGCGCCAGATGGGCAACCCCAGTCATGAGGTATACAAACCGAACCGCGTGACCTGTTGCAGTCTGCTGTTCCGAGACCGGCAGGTGCGCCTGGCTATAGGCTTTATCTTTGGCTACCCACGGGGTGGCGTGTGATTTGCGGTTACGGGATCGCTTGTCATACTCTATGTCATAGAAGTGCGGTTCAGTGCCGCGTTGCTCCACGAAATAATTCGCTAATGTGAGATATCGGCGCTCCTGCGTCACCTCATAGAGGCGCGTCAATGCAAGTTCGATTTCCGGATGGGCATCATAGCCGTGTGACTGATAGGGCTCTGGGCCAAAATCCGCGGCGATGCGATCAGCTAGCCTGCAGACGACCTCCAGCAGGCGCCGTTTGCCGGTAGCCTGAAAGAAAGCGACGCCCGCTTCAATCAAGTGGCCGGCGCAGTAAAGCTCATGGCATTCGCTTAGGTTGGTCCAGCGCTCTCCAGGCGCCTTTACCGTGAAATAAGTGTTCAGATAGCCGTCGCCGCACTGGGCTGCCGCAATCAGTTCAATCAGGTCATCGGCGGTTTTCTCCAGTTCTGGATTGGAGTCTTGGCACAGCGACCAGGCGACCGCCTCCAGCCATTTCGCGACATCACTGTCCTGAAAAGGGGGGCCGTAGAACTCGCCCTTGGCTCGGTTCGCGGCGATCCGGAAGTTTTCTATCGCATGGCTTGGTGCGCCTTCGGGAATACGATCGTTCAATGCATCCCACTGATGAGGAATAGTCACCTCCCTCACCAATTGCTGGCATTTTCCAATAAGCGGATCCGTGATCTGTAAGTCATGGAGATTGACTTCCGTAACCGTCGGCCGATTCATCTGCCTCTCTTTCGTGTTGGATGCACAGGCTCATAGTCCACGAAAGCCTGCGCGATATCATTGTTGAGATTGCGGGGGCGCGAATTGGTAGCCCAGCAGGTCCTGCCTGCTCTGGTCAGTTCATGCGTCTTTCGCGTTCGTCGAAACCGCGGCGTGACGAGCGATCGAAGCATCCCTTTGGTCATGCAATCTGAACCAGCGGCGGAGAGTGAACTCACCTTCGTTGAACAGAATGGGACGTTCTATGAGGTTCGACGCGAACATCATTGTCGATCTCCGTACATCGTGCTGACAAGCACGCTCAAACGGTCAAGACAGCAATTTCCGTGCCGGGAACGAGCGCAGAGCGTTTGTCCGCAACAATCACGTCGTCGGTGTCCACCATCCATAGCGGGTTCAACGTGGATTCTGTGCGCCGCCTTTGGCGCGGATGGATTTTCGCTCCTTGTTGCTGATGCTCCAGTTCCGGCGGGGCATCCCGCGCTTCGTGGTTCTGGCCGCCGCCAGAGAGCCTACGATCGCGTGGCTGCCTACATCATGACCTTCGAATGCAAGCCGGGCACGCCGTGAACCGCTACACCGCCTTCATGAAGGCGCTTGAGCAGCTTCGCGTCCATCGCCCATCAGACCATGGAGCGCTGGCGTTGCAGACCAGGACATCGCCGCTGCGAAACCCCAAATGGTCTTCGGTGACGTAGGCGATCGCTCGATGGCGCACAGCCGCGCTCTGCGCGAGCTTCTCGGCTACCGGCGAGCTTCTCGGCTACGGGCCAGATGTCCTTTGTGAGTACGCGGGTTCACTGCATCCTCGCGGGTGACCGTCGTGCAAGCCGAGCCGTTTCGGGGTGAGCATATGCATGCGGCTGCGCGCTCGTTTTCTGCAGCTTTCGGCTCAAGACACAATTGGGGACCTCGAAGCCATTGGCGAGCGGTCGATAGAGTTCGTTTGCTTAGTACCGGCCGATCGATTGGAGCGCCGAAGGTCCATCCGCAGTATATGACCCCGGTGACCTGGCTCGACGTGAGAGGCGAGCGAGATGTCCGTCGTCTCGGAAGGCCGTAGGCAATCCGGGCGGGGGGCACGGGTCAGGGAAACCAGAGCTGAGCCCCTGACCTGAACGTCCCTCGACGGCGCCGGGAGGCGGGCGCTCCCGCGTTGCACCCTGCAGCACACCGCACCCTCTCGACGGATGGACAACTGTAGCTTGTCCAATTATCATGAACGGACAGGGAACGATATCGGGGCGTCCTGCCGGTTAGGGACGACTACCGGCGGGGAAATATTTTGCTGTTCAGATACTTAAATGACGATGCATTTCTGGCGTTTTCGCGAGAGCACAAGCATCTTTACTCCCTCATTTTGTTGGACTTGTACGACCGTTTCTTCACTGGCGCTCCAGCCTTCCCGACCCCGCAGGAGGTGACACACGCAATCTACGACGTGATGCGGACCAACCCGTCGCTTTGGAATGAGGGCGACGACTTCGGCGAGCCACTGCCCGAGGTTGTGTCCGCGGGGCGCAGACGGATTAAGCGCGCTGCGGCGACCAAGACTGACACGGCGGACCGAGCGCTTCTCATTGCGCGTCAACTCTACCAACGCCTGATCGCGTGGGGCTGGCTTGAGGAAGAGGAATACGGACTACGCGTGACCGTCGATATGTCGATGGGGCCGCTTCTCGTGATCCAGCGCCTGGCCAGCCTGAACAAGGATGTCTCCCAACGGTTCGGTGGTCTTATTGTTACCGTCCGCATAAACCTCGAGGCCGTGGAGAAACTCAACCCGGCGGTCGTTGATAGGAAGCAGCGGGATGTCGCGTTAGCACTGCGGGAGGCGCGTAACCAGGTAGATCAGTTCACGAAGAGCCTGCGGGCCATCCTATCGGACCTGAAACGGATCCGTCGTACGGTTATGGAATCCAAGACGATCGGCGATCGGCTCGAGGCGTTCTTCGAGGAATTCGTAGAGCAACTCCTGCTACGTGATTTCGAGTCGATCCTGACGTTCAATCACCCCTACCGCTTCAGGGACACCATCGTCGATCTAGCGAGACGAATCGCCCATACGCCTGCAACCATGCAGGTGCTTTCGGAGGAGTACGTGAATGCGAGCATTTCGCCATTCATGTCGGAGGCGATCCTCGACGTCGAAGGTGATCTTCTCGCGATCGAAAGCACGTTCGGTCAAATCGGCGAAATGTTCGAACGAATTGAGGCCTTTCGCCGTCAACTCGAGGCCCGCGTCCGGAACACCATCAAATACGCTGAGCGCGGGACCCACGGGTTGGTGGGACGGGCAGGGGATCTGGTGCGCCGCCTCGACGCGCTCATCGCGCGTGGGCGCCATGCGAACGCCACCGTCGAATGGAGCCTCGAGCCGCTTAGGTCGCCTTGGTCGGAATTCCATCATGCGCCGAGCCGCGAGCCGCGCAGACCTATTGAACTCAAGCCCTTGGGCGATTGGCCTGACGATCCCCTCTACGAGCTCCGTAAGCAACTGCGTCGGCGATACATCGAGAGAATTGCGCCCGGTCCCGAGGAGGTTCAGCGTTTTCTCGAAAGTCAGGTGCCGGTCGCGGGGACAAGAGAAGCACGATTTATGGCGCTCAAGACGGTTGACGATTTCCTGGCCTTTGACGCCGCACGCAGGTTCGCGCTGACGAACGAAATTCCCCCAGAGGTTGGTCTTCACTTCGAGCTCGAGTTTGCTCCGGATTCTCCGCCACATGATAGCGAGTGGTTGCGGTGTTCCAATTTCATAGTCAGGCGCCATGCAGCTGCGAGGCGCCGCCATGCTCAGTGAGTTCGAAGCGATCGAGCGCAGCTTGGGCGCCGAAAAGGCCGCTGACGTCAGGAAGGCGGTGCATTTCCTATTGAGGCGGCAATTCATTTTCGCTGGCGATCCGCGAACGGGTACGGTCTACAATGTGATCATGGACGGCCGCTTTCGGTCGGTGATCGACGAGTTCTTCGACAGTTGCGGGTATCGCGTGCACCGGGACACTGAAGCCCAGTGGGCCGGCATCACCGCTATGGGCGAAGACGTGCCGTTGCCCCGAATGAAGCTCGACGAGACCATTGTTATCCTCGTGTTGGCCGCCCACTGGCAAGACGAGGTCAATGTCGGCGCGGTCGAGGACCGCGCCATAGTCGTCGCCACGGTGAACAATCTGTTCGACCGCTACAAGGACATGGTTCAGCCGAACGGTTCAAGCGCGATCTCCCTGGGGCGCTTCCGGGAGATCTTGAAGGAGGCATCTCAAAGGAGTCTCGTCGACATCGGCGACTTCGACAGCGAGGCTCAGGACTTCGAGGTAGCGATACGTCCGATGATAAAGCTAATCAGCGGCTCGGACGCCCTGCAACGGATCGAACGTTACGTCCGATCTCAGGAAGTGAGCGCACCCCAGACGAGCGATGGAGACGATTCGTGATGGAGTTGCGTCATGCGTCCATGGTCAACTGGCATCTCTTCGACGTCGAGGATTTCGATCTGACGGGACATGCCGGCGTGTTCGGCGAGAACCGGTCCGGCAAGTCGACCATTCTCGACATGGCTCAAGTGGTGTTGACCGGCGGGAACAAGAACGTTCAGCGCCTCAACGCGGTCGCTGGCGACAAAGGGAAAAGTCGTAGCGCTTCCAAACGAACTATCGTGGACTATTGCCTTGGCGCTTTGGGTGAGGACGAACGTAAGCGAGAGCAGGCGCGCACTTACATTTGTCTCGGATTCGTCGACACCGAAGGCAAGCGCCCTCCGGTGTCGATCGGGATGGCGATTGAGGCTAGGCGGTCGGAGACCAACGAAACCGTGCTCGGCCGCTTCGTTGTTACCGGCAAGATATTGAAGGCCGCGGACTTCATCGAGATGCGGGACGGCAAGCGATTTGCGGCAGAATGGGACGATGTTCGCAATCGGGTCGTCTCGGCGGTCGGGCAAGAGAACTTCGTCAACCACCGTGACAAGGCGATTGACTACGTTCGCGAGTATATGCGCAAGCTGGTCCCGCATGCGTCGATTGTGGGAGAGCAGAACGCGAACTCGCTCCAAAAGGCCATCGTGAATGCGATGACCTTGGATCACGATCAGACCGCCACCGAGTTTGTGAGAAACTACATTCTCGAAAAGAACAACATGAAGGTGGGAGAACTTCGGGAGTCGATCCGTACCTACCGTAACATCAACGATACGATCCGCACGATGCGCGAAAAGCTTGAGGCGCTCGTCGCGCTGAAAGCCATTCTTGTCGAACTTGCCGAGTCCCATGAACGCAAGGCCCGGGAACAATGGATATCGAAAAGAGCCTATTGGTATGCGGCACGTACGGCCTACCTAGCCGAAGTCGCGAAGTTCACGGAGGAGGCGGCGAAGCGCGACGCGGCCAAGGCTGAGATGGATTTCATCGATAGCGACTTGAGGGCAATTGAGACTGAAATCAGAAGGCTGGATATCGCAATCTCCGAGCATGATGCAAAGAGCGGACGCAGCACGCTCGCGCAATCGCTGACCTCCGCCTTGCAGGCAGGGCAGCGTGCAATCATTGAATTCGAGCGAAGGTTGGAGTCTGTCCGTTCTCTGCAGGCGCTGATTGCGATGAGGGATTTTGGCTTCGACGAGTTCATCCCATTGATTTCCGGGCTGACGCGGGCCGCGACCGACGCGTCCATTGAGCGGCCGACCGGCAGCTTGCTGGATGCGGAAACGCGACTGCTTGCCTCCGATGGGACGCTGGTGCTGAAGGTGGATCAGGCGCGCCGTGACCTCATTCGAAAGGCCGAGGACGAAAGGGGGCGAGCGCGGTTGCTTGAAGATCGGCTTCGTCAGCATGCGAGCGGTGGAAGCTCGATCTATTTGCATGAAGACACAGAGCGTTTGTGCCTCAAGTTGCGGCAGGCCGGGATGTCGCCCCGCGTGTTGTGCAACCTCATTGAACTATCGGATGTCTCCTGGACGGCAGCGGCGGAGGGCCTCTTAGGCCGAGACCGGGAGGCGGTCTTTGTCGATCGGCCCGATATCGCGCGCGCCACGGCTCTCTTCAAAGAAGGACGTCGAGAGTTCCGGCGTGCTTCGTTAGTGAGCCTGAATAAGCTCGATCCGAGCGGTCCCGGACCGCGCACTGGAATGTTTCCTGCGCTTTTCAAGTCCGACGACCGGGATGCCATCGCATTCATCGTCCGGAGACATGGGACGGTGCGATTGGCGGATACGCTCGCTCAGTTCAACGAGCCGGGTCGGGCGATCATGAAGGATGGTCTCTACGATGATGGCTTGGTGCGGACGCATCGCGCGGCCGAGCCCTCGGACTTCAAAATCGGCAAGGCGGCGCAGGCGCAGGCTTTTCGCGATCTGAAAGACCAGGCCGAACAGCTTTCCGATGCGCACGTAAGGTCGGACGGAGCCGCCAAGCTCGCTGATGCGGCGTACGTACAGCTCGGAAGAATCTTTGACGACAAGTTGCCGTCCTTCAAGACTATCGGTGGAGACTACGAAAAGTCGGCTCTGGAGCGGAAAGAACTCGAGCAACGTATCGCAGCGCTGGACGGTGCCGGGGACGGCGGCTTGACGCAAAAGCGACACGCCCAGTTAGAACTGAAGCGCCATCGCGCTGCGCAGAGGACCCCGCAAGAAGAGGCTCACCGCAGGCATACAAGAGCTGCCGACATTGCGATGCACACCATCGAATCCGGAGAGGGTACTTCGGGCTCGCGGCTCGGTGTAAAGGTAGCTTGGGCTTCGTACGGGCAATACCGAAAGCTCTACGATCGAATCTCCGGGCGAGCGACCTATCGGTCTCGGTTTGATGATCTATCCCCGAAGGCAATCCTGGATCGGCACAGGATGATCGCTTCCGAAGCATGGAAAGCGGCCGGTGGCGCGGATAATGACCGGATTAGGATCGAGCGTCTCGTTCGGGAGGCGCTTGGAGCCTACTTCGATAAATTCGGTGTCGTTTCGCATGTTGGCACCGAGAGCGAGCCTCTGCAGGAAGTAAGGCCCTGGATGGAGACGTTGATCCAGGAAATGGAAGAAAACGAGCTGCGGCGGTACGAGCGACAGGCAAGGGACGCGGCCGATAAGGCGAAGACCCTGTTGCGAGGCGAATTCATCAACGCCTTGACGTCTCGCATCAGCAAAATGGAGCGGGAGCTCTCGGCAATGAATCTTGGCTTGGCCGATCACCCTTTCCACAATGAACGATATTCATTCCACCACGCGCGCCTGGTCGAATTTCAACCGATTTTGAAGATCGTCGAGATAAGCAAGACCTCGCCAGAGGCGCTCGACATGTTGTTCAAGGGGGACGAGGTCCCAGAGGACTTTCCTCATCGGGACACCTTACGGGAGATCGAGGCGCTGCTTGAGGATCCCGACAAGGATTTCAGTCTTTTCGAGGACTATCGCAACTTCTTCACCTTTGAGATCCACATGCAGGACATCGTCACAAGCCGGACGACGAGGTGGGAGACGCGACGCGGCACGGGGTCCGGTGCCGAGCAACAGGTTCCGATCTATGTCGCGATCGGAGCCTCGCTCGCCGCTGTCTACGGCAGCGGCAAGTCCGGAACGGGTCGTCCTTCAGGCATGTCGGTAGCGATCTTCGATGAAGCGTTCTCCAAAATGGACGGAAAAAATCAACGACAGATGATGAGCTTCTATAAGAAGCTCGGGCTCCAGATCATCATTGCGGCGCCCAATGAGAAGAGGATCGCCGTTCTCGAGCATATCGACACCGTAGTCGAAGTGGATCGAATTGGTGAAAGCGCTCGGGTCACGGTGGCCGAACTCAAGGAGCGCGCTCGCAGAGAACTTCAAGCGATGGATCCCGACCGCATGTCGGATGATGAGCTCAAGAAGATGGCCGCGGAATAGGATGCCAAGGGGATGCCAAGGCAGTTCACCGACGCACGCTTGCTGATGTCGGATCTTCTGGACCGTTATGAAGGCGGGGCCGAAAGCCCGATCGCCTATCCGGACTACGACGGGTTTATTGATATCGCTCAAATGGACAGGTTTGTTAGGGAGCTTCGCGACGCGGAGGGACGTGGAGGTATCCGCCTAACCAGAGGGCGGGGGCTTAAAAGCGAGCAGATCAAGCACGCCAGGCTAGAGAACGCCACATTGGTGTACGAACTGCTCGGACGAAGACCGGTCGGAGAGCTCATGGAGGCGGCGACGGGCCGTCTGCTGGAGGGACTGCAACTGCCGGTCCAATTCGAAGCTTCGTTGGAGGCGCTTCGGTCGGCCTGGTCCCGCCGCCGGGAGTGGCAGGGTTTCTCGCTCGACGACGCCGATCGCCTCAAGCCGGCCTTCGTCATGGCGAAGGCAATCTTTGAGCATCGGCACGTCGGTCTGGACTACCGGACCTTTTCGCGACGCTTTGCCGGTGACAGCAAAGCCCTTGAACGGCTCGAAGGACCGGTTGTTCGCATCTTAAGTGGGCTGGTTGAGGTTCCGCCGGCCGCCCGTCCGCGGGATGCGCTCCGGACGTTGGGACTGGAGAAGTTCGCGCCTCCGATGTTGCTGTCCGGGCGGTTAGATTTTGACGTCGCCCAGTTGTCAGCCGCGGCGCCGATGTATTTCGGCATACCGCCCGGCGAGGCTGAGCGACTGAGGTTTCCAGAGCAGCCGCAATACGTGCTTACTGTCGAGAATTTCGCGAGTTTTAGTCGCCACATTATGGAGGCAGACCCGCAGCGCACCGGCATTACCATTTACGTAGGTGGGTATCCGTCGCTTGCGACCCAGGATGCTTTGAAATCGATCGCGACAGCGCTGCCTGCTGACGTTCCATTCTTCCATTGGTCGGACATCGATCCGGATGGGACCTGGATCTTCCGCACCATAGAGAGCTCGTTAGCGAGGGAATTGAAGCCTCACCTTATGTCGGCAGATTTGGCCGACAGGCTGGGCAAGCTGCCGGCCGATCGTACCAGGCTGCCGACCGGCGCCGTCCCGTCTGCCATCTCCGACCTCGTAGCCTATCTTAGGGGTGATGACGCAAAGTGGCTGGAACAGGAGGAGCTTGATCCTGAGCTGCCGTCATCTGCGAATGCCGTGGCCGCTCAAGACCCCCGAAAGGTCCCTGACAGACTACCACAATAAAGACGCTCGGTTTCAACCGGAACGCCACGCCGAGCTAGTCAACCGGCTTGCACCGCTCTGGCAGACCGCCGTCGCTCGATCAGATTCAGCGGTCGCAATTGCTCTCGCGTCGTTGTTGTCTGAGTCGCCTGCAATCAGTGTGATTCCAACCGCCATTGTGCCGACGACATCTCTGGCCGGGACCCGCGGCATCGGGCCGATGCTGGTAAAGGACATCCACGTATTCACGGCGCATCGGCGCAGCGAGCCTTCCTCCGCCAGTCGGATAGATTGGTCGGCTGTCCAGCCCTACGATCTTGCCGTCGTGAAAGCGATGACCGACCTTCGTCGCAGTCTCGACGCGCATCAGATTGGAGCCGAGCGCTTCAGCCTGTAGCTCTCCATTCAAATACGGCCCGTAGAGCTCCGCTGTGTCGAATTTGGAGGACGCGATTTACCCCTCGCGCCACCCGCTACTTCGCAGGTTCGGGTCGGCGCCGCGACAAGTCCGTGATCAGGCCGGTCTCGGAATCGATGATCCCGACGACCTTGATGCGGGTGAATTCGAGCACGGCGCGCCCGTCGTTGAGGACGCTGGGCTTGCGTCCTTCGACGATGCGCAGGGTGGGGCGTGGGCGGTGATCGGCCATTGGGCAACCATAGAACATAACAGGAACAAAAGCAAGTGGGGCGGATCCGATATCGCCCCGCTCGCCGAGTTGCTTCGACCGCACCGATCCTTCCCGGCTCTGCGTTCATGCCCTTGCGAAGCCGCTCATGAACTGCGCGGAGATTCTGCTCAAGAATCTGATCGACCGGCGTTCTGTTCTTTGCCTTCAACGAGAAACGCGTTCCGCGTTTGCCGCGAGGGAAAACCACTCCACACTTTGCGCTAACGCGGCCCTTCAGGTCCGGATCATGCTTAGAGAACGGCCAATTTGATCCCGGCTCTGCTGCCGCGTGGCGAGTGCTCGCAGATAGATGCGCCGAACGGACGCTGACTTTTCGACTTCGAAGAGCGCTATGACACTGATCGCTCGGGCTATCTCGGTTCGCTACATCTATGTTTCGGGAGCGGCGACCTACGGATCTTTTAATCGGTACGAAGTGCCAATCCACGCAACGGCATGTTCGCGGGAAGCGTTATGCGGGCCAGGTTTGTGCCTTCTTCGGGGCGCGTCCGCAGATGGCGGACCGGGCTTTACTCGCTGCGCTCACCGAGCCTTGGGTCTCGGCCCCATCGGGTGACAATCCCTCGCGTAAGACACACTGAGCTCCTCGCCGGGGGCACTCGGGAAAGGGTCCCGCCGCCATGAAGTATGCCGGCGTCGCTATCACTGCCCCTGTCCCGGGTGCCCTTTTAACCGGTCTCGTCGCTGCACTCGGTCCCGCGTGCCGCCTTCGGCGTCGCTATGCTCACGCTCCTGCGGGTGCCATTTTCAATGAGGCGATGCGCCCCTGGCGCACGCCTGATCCCACGCGACAAGTCTCATCATTGATCACGTATGACACATCGCGCCGTTGTGACCCCATTGCTCGCGCTCGTAACCTCTCCGATTTTCGTAGCGGAAGTCAGCGGAATTGCTCGCATCCTCGATGGCGATGCGATCGAGATCGATCAAGCAAGCATTCACCTTTCAGGCATCAATGCGCCTGAAGCAGATCAATGCCAGAGGTCAGAGACGGGCTTGTGTTTTGGCGGCAAGGAAAAAGCTGATCAAGCATTCAAGCGTGCGGCTTTGGGGGCGTGTAACCCGCCGGGGACGATCAACATGCAGGGTCGCTTGCGTAGCTTCTTCATTGAGGGCGAGGACGCAAGCCCGTGGATGGTGTGATCACGTAGGGCGCTCTCCTTTGTCCGATACTTCCATGCAACTAGAAAAGCCCGTGCGGGTCGTTGGTCAGGAACATGCATCCGCGCAGTGGGATTGGCGGCACCGGAACAAGACGACGCTCGTTCTTGGCGCGATCTTAGCCGATCAAGGCTCAAAGCCTCCTTCCCGGCGAAGTCGCGCTTCCGGCTGTGTCATCGCCGCAATGCGTGATCAAGGGGAGCGTGAAAGAAGGGGCGAGCGCATCTATCATGAGTCCGGTCAACTCGCTCAGATCAGCCTGTCGAATGGCCGTGGCGAGCGCTGGTTCTGTACTGAGGCGGAAGCCGGCCGGATGGCGTAGAGCAACACGCTGGTAGTAGACTCTAACATTTGTCTCCCATGTTCGACGCATCGTAGTCTATAGGCCTCGACGAGAACATGCACGCTTTGGCCTCGATGATTGCATCTGGCTTGCAGCTCATACCGTGCAATACGTCGCGCGACTCATGCGTCCGATCGCGTTTCGAGGTCCGTTCAAGCAAATGGCTCGCAATGCTCGTCATGATCGTTCCTTGTGAAGTTGCCCGCCGTCAGAGCCGCCCCCTTGCCTTCTAGAGGGCGATCGGACGGCAAGCGGTACGGCCCGGCAATGGCAGAAGTCACGGCTATTTTCCGCCGGCGCGTTCCGCGCCTTTGCATCGCCAAACAAAATAGCCGTGCCTCTACCATCCTTCGCTCTGCTTCGGCCCTCCGCTTCGCTGCGGGTTCTGGTCCGTTCCGCCCGCCGTCAGGTGATCGCCACGAAGGCCGCGATGGGCGCGGCCGAATCGGCAAAGGACCTCACCCATGACGACCGACCACGACGACCCTCATTTCGAGATACCCCATGCTTCGTCCCCGACCGATCACGTTCTCGCTGAACTTCAGCTCTTCGGTTTCCGTCCCTTGCAGGATGAGCCCGATCCACGGCCGCTTCCCGAAAGCAAGGCCATCACCGGCGCCATCGCCGACATCTTCGATGCGCTCGTCTCGACCCTGAATGACACGCGCCTCGAACCGGACCTTGATGACTTGCTCTGGTCGACCGTCAATCTCTTTCATCGCGCAGCGGACCGCATTGAACGCGAGCTCGATGCCAACGAGCAAGCGCAGCAGAAGAACCAGCGCGAGCAGAACGGCTCGGAAGTGCGATCCGTCGAGCTCGAACGGCTCACTGCCCAGGGCATCACGCTCATCGAACGCCGCAACACCATGGAGCTCCTCCGCGATCAGGCTGCTGAATGTTTCGAAGTCCACACCGGCTCGCCTTGGCGGCCGCGCTCCGGCTCAGTCGTCAGCCATCGTACCCTTACGGCCGCGATGATCGACAGTCGCGATTTCCTTGCCGCCAGGCGTCGGGCCGAAACCGAGGTGATGCTTCCACCAGGACCAAAGATCGCGCTCACCGGTGGGCTTGATTTCAATGACGTCTCGCTCGTCTGGGATCGGCTCGATAAGGTCCGCGCGAAGCATCCCGATATGGTTCTGCTCCACGGCGGCTCGCCGAAAGGCGCCGAATTGATCGCTGCAAAATGGGCCAGCAATCGGAAAGTGCCGCAGATCGCCTTCAAGCCGGACTGGACGAAGCATGCGAAGGCCGCGCCATTCAAGCGCAATGATGTGATGCTGGAGGTCATGCCGATCGGAGTCATGCATTTCCCCGGCACAGGCATTCAGGACAACCTCGCCGACAAGGCGAAGAAGCTTGGCATTCCGGTCTGGAAGTTTGGCAGGGGCGGCGCGTGAGCGCCGTCTTAGTGGACAATGAAAGCGACGGCGCAGCAAGTTGAAGGGACCGATGTGGCGG